>DATEME010000729.1:0-2247 GCA_035275865.1 Candidatus Acidiferrales bacterium
GTGATCTTTTCCGGGCGCGAAGCTTTTTTATTGATGTAATCGATGCCGCTGAAGTCCTTGAAGCCGAGCTTGTGGACTTTCCAGCGGCGCAGGCGCATCGGCGCGTCCTCTTCCCAAGTGGCCCAGAACCAGCGCTGGAAAAGCTTCGTGAAGAATCCCTCGAAGAGCTTGAAAAACGGGTGTGCATTGATGCGATAAGTCACCGTCACGCGGCAACGGTCGTTGGGCAAATCGGTGAAGAGGGCCTCCATTTCGAGCAGGAAGCCGATGGAATCCATGTGGAAGCTCTTCATCGTGTTGCCATCCATATACTGGAAGCCGACGCCTCCCGTATAGAAAGGCAGCAGGGGCATGCGCTTGCTGCGATAGACGAGCGACCAATTCTCACGTTCGGCGAGCACGCGGGCGCGATCATAAAGCTTGAAGTGAGTGCCAACGAGGTGCTCGTGATCGTAATAATTCCACATCACGACTTCCTTCGGACAATCCATCTCGGCCGAAAACTGAGCCTGCAAAGTGGCGCGCTTTTTCATGGCAAAGTCACCCAAGCAAATCGATGTAAATTTTGTCGTTCACGATCTTCAAAATATATTGGCGCAGCGGCAGTCCGGGATGCGTGAGGCAGGAGCCGTCCTTGCAAGAATAGCGCCAGTTGTGCCAGAGGCACGTGAAAACGCCGTCTTCGTGCTTGTGATAGCCTACGGGGCCGCCGAAATGACGGCAGACGTTACTCAGCGCCTTGATCTCGCCTTCGTATTCGTAAAGCAGAATGTCGTGGCCCTTCACCCAACGCGTGAGCTGGCCCGTTTTCTTCAGTTCCGGGACTGACGCGAGATAGGTGTATTCTACGTCTCGTCCTTCTTGTTGCACAGTAATAGCGTTTGCCTCTGTTGCCATATGTTTTTGACTCTATCGCCCAGTCGAATTTGTGTCAACGCCCGCCCGGATCGGACTTTCCGCGAGGACGCGGTTTTTGGGCCAAGGACTCTTGCACGCGCCCTGCCCTAACTGTAAAACGGTTACAGAGCCGAATGTCCTCCGCTCACGAATTGAAACGCGCGTTGGCCGATCCGAATGGCGCCGCCCGGGAGAAAAGACCACGTGCGATCCTATGGGCGATTGTTCGCCTGGCGGTCGGCGTTGCGCTGCTCGTTTATCTTGCGAAATCGCGGCTGATTGATTTCGGCGAGCTGACAAAACTCTTCACGGCCTGGCCGATTACGCTTGCCGCGCTTGCGCTGATTTTTCTCGACATCTTTTTTATGTCGATCCGGCTGTGCTGGCTCTTCCGGCCACAGGGCTTGCACCTGCCGCTGCTCCGGTCGCTCGATCTGACGCTGGTCAGCTCCTTTTTCGCGACATTTCTACCGGGCGCGGCCGGCGGCGATCTCGCCAAGCTTTTTTACGCAGCAAAGGAGAACAAAGGGCGGCGGGCTGAGATTGTAACGACAATCGCTTTTGATCGAGCTGTCGGGCTGTTTTCCATCCTGTTGCTGCCGCTGCTTTTTGCCCCGCTCTTTGTGCCGTTGATTCGGAGCGCGCCTGCGCTACGGATCCTGCTGGCGATCACTGCTGCGCTTGCGGCGGGGATGTTGGCGGCGTTTCTGCTGTGCCTCTTCAGGCAAGCTTCGATGAGTCGCGCGGCAAAATGGATTTCGCGGGTGCTGCCCGTGCGTCAATTGCCCGAGCGCGTGGTCACGAGCATCGCCGCGTATCGTGGCCGGGCGGGCGTTTTGTGTGCTGCGTTGGCAGCGTCGCTCGCGGCGAACCTGACGTTGATTGCCGCGACTGCTCTAGCGATTTTTCTCATAAGCCCCAGCAGCCTCTCGCTCAAGTTGTGTCTGGTGGTTCCAATGGGAGACGTTGCGAACAGCTTGCCGCTCACGCCGGGCGGGTTGGGCGTGGGCGAAGCGGCTTTCAGTGCGCTTTTCGCGATTGCGGGACTTCAAGGCGGGGCCGAGGCGCTGCTCTGTTGGCGGATTTGGCGCGCAATGCTGGGATTGGTCGGGCTGGCGATTTATCTACGAGGAATGAGGCGCGCAGTCTTCTCCTAACCGTTGCGCGAGGCTGTCGCAAGTTGACATGTGGTACGCATGCAAGTATGCTAGCCACATGTCAACGATGATTCAGATCCGCAATGTACCTCCGGAGATGCACCGGGAACTCAAGGCGCGGGCGGCGCTCGAGGGCATGTCACTTTCCGAGTACCTGCTCCGGGAGCTTCGGTATGTCGTTGAACGTCCTACG
>DATEME010000730.1:0-1096 GCA_035275865.1 Candidatus Acidiferrales bacterium
GCTTTCGTGGAACGACTACGCGACCTTGGCTGGATCGAGGATCGCACCATCGCAATCGCGTATCGCTGGGCGGAGGGGCACCCCGAGCGTTACGCCGAGATTGCGGCCGAGTTTGTTCGTCTCAACGTCAACGTCATCGTCACGACGGGACCCGCAGCTCCCCAAGCAAAAAAGGCGACATCGGTCATCCCGATTGTTCTCGCGTTGTCAGGAGACCCGGTGGGTGCTGGCCTAGTTGCGAGTCTAGCGCAACCCGGTGGCAACATCACTGGCCTGTCGATGCAGTGGCCCGATGCTGCCGGCAAGCGACTCGAACTCTTGCGCGAGGTTGTCCCCAGTTTTCGCCGGTTGGCGATCATGGTCAATGTCGGCTTTCCCGATGCCGTGCTGGATGCGAGCGAGGCTCAGGCGGCGGCTCAATCGCTCGGCCTCGAAATCGCCACGCTCGAAATCCGGCGAGCGGGGGATATCGTGCCCGCTTTTGAGTCGCTGAAGGACCACGCGGATGCACTCTATGTCACGGCCGACGCACTCCTTAACGCTAACCGGATTCGCATCAACACATTGGCGCTCGGCGCACGACTACCGACGATGCATGAATATCGAGAATCCGTCGAGGCGGGAGGCCTGATGTCCTATGGACCAAATCTCGCAAGTATGTTCCGGCGCGCCGCCGAGTTGGCCGACAAGATTTTGCGCGGGACGAAGCCCGGCGATATCCCGGTCGAGCAGCCGACTAAGTTTGATCTGGTCGTGAACCTTATCACCGCCAGGGCGCTCGGCCTGACGATTCCGCCGACGCTGCTCGCGCTCGCCCACCCCTCACAATGCTCCTTTCTCGACATACAAGGCGTCGCGAGTTCATCACGCTCCTCGGCAGCGCCGCAGCCGCATGGCCGCTCGCGGCGCGCGCGCAGCAGCCGATTGGGATACGACACCTTGGCATTTTGCTGCCCGGCCTGCCTACATCGTCCCTCGGTAAAGCAACGTGGGATAGGTTGGGCGAACTCGGCTACACCGAAGGCCGCGACATTATCCTCGAAACTCGATGGGCGGAGGGAAAGGTTGACCGGCTTACTGAACTGGCAGCCGAACT
>DATEME010000731.1:0-5958 GCA_035275865.1 Candidatus Acidiferrales bacterium
CCTGGGGGCAGATTCACCCGGAGACTTGGGCTTTGCCGCAGATTCTTTGGCGCCCTGCTTCCCTTTTGCACCCTCGCCATCCTTGATCTTCGATTTCTTTTCTTTTTCGAGCTTCTTTTTGGGCTCTTCCTTTATGCCGGCGTACTGGCGAAGGAGTTTGGTGCGATCTTCAGGGGTTTTGCCTTTGCCGCGAAGTTGCGCCTCGAAGAGCTGTTCCATAATTTTGTCGAATTTGGGTCCGCGGGGGACGCCAAGCGCGTCGAGTTCGGCCAGCGGCAGGGAGAGATACAATGGGCGCCACTTCTGGACGTACGCGCGAATCTTCGAAAGCGCCGCCGGATTCGGCATCTCAACCTCGATAAAAGCGAGCAGCTCAGGCGCTAAGGAAGCGACATACACGTAGGCATCGCGCGGCGCGTTCATTTTCCGGTTCTTGAGTGTTTGCACGATCTTCTGCGCTTCCGGAACAAGCTTCGCCACTGCGTCGATCTCCGCGGCGCGGAACTCCAGATCTTTCATCGCGGACGAAGCTTCGCGAGGCTTGAGGCGCGAAAAAATGTAATACGTGTTGGAGGCCTGCAGCCGGGGGCGAATTCCAGCGCCCTGGAGGTTCATACGAACCTTCGCCAGCTTATTCAGGCTGTCGTAGTCGGGCTTACGCTTTTGCAGTTGCGCATGGGCGGCAGCAAGAAGCTCGCGCGTCTCCCACTGCTTGAGCGTGGCGACCGGATTTTCCTCGCGGGCCGCCGCACGGATTTCACCGCCGACATCGGCGGCCCCAAAGTTCTGCTGCAGCCCACGCTCAAACGCAAGATCAAACCACTCTTGCGTGCGCGATTCCATCTTGAAGCCCATTCGCGCGCAGTAGCGCAGAATGCGCATCAGGCGAATCGGCTGATTCGTGAACGAATGAATCGTGAGCGCGCGGACTTCCTGGCGTTCGAGATCGGCAAGGCCGTTGGTGGGGTCGAGAAGCAGGCCGCGGGATTGCGCATTGAGCGAAATTGCGATTGCATTGATCGAGAAATCGCGGCGGCGCAGGTCCTCCATGATGCCCGCAAATCGAATTTCGGGTTTCGCGCCGGGGCGTTCGTAAACGTCCTCGCGGGCTGCGGAAATCGAACCATCCGCTTCCCCCGCAAAGAGTATTTCGTAGTGGCGCAGCTTCTCGCTTTCATACAGGACGCGCGCGCCGCCCTTTTCGAGTTCGCGGACGATCTTGACAGGATTTCCTTCCACGGTGAAATCCAGGTCGCGAATCGGCTGGCCGGAAATCAGGTCGCGAACGGCGCCTCCGGTGAGATAGACGTTCAGATCCTGCGATCGCGATAATTCCTGGACGCGTTCCAGCGCCGCCCGCTGTTCCGGCGAGAGCCGGCTTTCCAGCAGGTACATGTAATCGGGCATGACGCAAGCCTCCTCAAATTGGCGCGCAACTCTCCCTAGGCGCGCGGGTGATGGGCCTTATAAACCTGTTTCAAACGTTCTTCGACGACATGGGTGTAAATCTGCGTCGTGGAGATGTCCGAATGCCCCAGCATCATCTGGACCGATCGTAGGTCCGCGCCACGATCCAAGAGATGCGTCGCGAAACTGTGACGCAGCATATGCGGATTGAGCGACTTACGCAAGCCTGCTTTGCGGCCGTAAGCGGCCAAAAGCGCCCAAAAAGCGATGCGATTGATCGGTTTGCCGCGCGGCGTAAGAAAGAGAAACGGCGAGACCGCGTCGCGCAGCAATTGCGGGCGCGACGCTCTCAGATAGTGATTCACCGCGTCCAATGCCTGGCGGCCTACCGGTACGATACGCTCCTTGTCGCCCTTGCCGACGCACCGCAAACAACCAGGATCCATCTTCAAATCGTTTAGACGGATTCCACACAACTCAGACACGCGGATTCCCGTCGAGTACATCAGCTCGATCATGGCGCGGTCGCGAATTCCGACGATGTCGTTCATGTCGGGCTGCCGTAGCAGAAGCTCCACCTCTTCCACGCTCAAAAACTCGGGCAGGGTTTGGGTTGTCTTCGGCGATTCGATGGTCATCGCAGGATCATTCGTGATGTAGCCTTCGAGCACCGCGAACCGGAAGAAATGGCGCAAGGTGGCCAGATGCCGCGCGACAGTACGGCTATCGAGAGCGCGCCGGCGAAGCGAAGCGAGAAAGTCGACCACGTCACGCCGAACGATCTGATTTATTTGCAGATCGCGGTCATGGACGAAGAGCGCAAACTTTTCAACATCACGCCGGTAGCATTCGAGTGTGTTTTTGGAAAGGCCCTTGTCCACGCGCAGATAGTTCAAGAACGCTCGAATTTCCGCGTCCATTGCCCGTTTCTCGTTCTGAAACTTATGAATTCCGTTCATCCCGTATTATGCCGAATAACTATCGCCAGTCACCGCGTCCGGATCTGCGCGCCCCAGCAGGAGCAAGAATTCACCGAGTTCCTCGCACCGCAGCAGCCGAGCCAAGCCGAGGTACACGGCAACGGCCGCGAGAATCATCAACACCACGACGCCTATTTGTCCCGCCAGCTGCCATGCCGCCGCCTGATTGCGCCAAAACAAGAGAGCCGCGAACGCCACTGCGCCCATCGCAACTGTGCAGATTGTGGTCTTCACAATCGAGGCGGCTATTCCACGCGCGCCCAGACGGCCATAGCGGGCGCGGAAAATTGAAAAGAGCAGCACAAAATTTAAATATGCACAGAGTGAACTGGCCAGCGCCGGACTTCCGTTGGAAAGCGTGCGATAGAAGAACAAGAGGAAGACGGCGTTGAACACGACATTCGCGACAATCATATAGACGCCGATCCGTGCAGGAGTGCGCGTGTC
Source organism: Candidatus Acidiferrales bacterium (assembly GCA_035275865.1). Classification (GTDB taxonomy): domain Bacteria; phylum Acidobacteriota; class Terriglobia; order Acidiferrales; family UBA7541; genus Palsa-295. The sequence goes on from DATEME010000731.1 coordinate 2,835, forward strand.
CTGCGTGGAATAATACATCGGCGTGATGAGCCAGATCGCGGCATATGCGGGCAGGCCGAGCGCGTAATAGAGCAGCGCGTTTGCAGTCAGCGCCGTTGAACGCGCGGCGAACTGTCCATGTTGAAATAGCACCTGGATAATCGGTTCCCTCAATAGAATGAGTCCCACAGCGGCAGGAATGGTGATGAACGAGACGATCCGCAGCGAGAAGCCAAACGTGTGCTTCATCTCCGCGTAATTCCCCGCCGCAGCTTGATGTGACATGGTGGGTAGGAGGGCTGTCGAGATCGCAATCGCATAGCTTCCGAGAACCAACTGCATCAGACGCTCGGCCACGTAGAGCGAGGCGACGCTGCCGCTCGGCATCCGCGGCGAGGTGGCAAAGAACGTCCCAAGCAGAAAATTGACCTGGTAGGCGCAGGCCGCGAAGATGCCGGGGCCCATCATGCGTCCAACCTTCTGGACGCCCGGATCCGTGAATTCCACGGATGGGGCGAAACGAAAACCGCGGCGAACTAGTGCGGGGACTTGAATGAGAAGCTGAAACACGGAGCCGACGAGCACGCCAATCGCGAGTGCCGCCGCTGGTACGGCTAGCGAGGCGGACAGATGGGCGATAAGTGGCTTGTATACAAAGCCCAGGGAGAAGACAATCAGCGTCAGATTGAACGCAATCGACGTGGCGGCCGGGAGCGCAAAGACATGGAAGCTGTTGAGAACGGCTGCGGCCACGGCTGCGAGCCCAATGAAAATCACGCACGGGAAGATCACGCGGTTCAGCGAAACTGCAAGATCCCAATGGACTTTGCTGGCGCTGAAGATCGTGAACAGGTAGATTATCTGACGCGAAAAGGCGACGCCGAGGATCGCGACGACGGTGAGGATCAGGCCGACATCCCAAAAGATTGTGCGGGCCAGCCGGAACGCTTGTTCGCGCGATCTGTCCCGTAAGTAGCTGGTGAATATAGGGATAAAGGATCCGCCGAACGCGCCTTCCCCGGCCATCCGTCGCACGAGGCTGGGAATTCGGAAGGCGAGAATAAAGGCGTCGGCTGCCGGGGACGTCCCGAGGAGGAGTGCGATTCGCTGATCTCGTAAGTATCCGCAAATCCGGCTGATAAGGGTGATAAGGGCTATTGCGGAGGCCGATTTCAGGATGCGACCCTTGAGAGTCAAACGTCCCGGCTCCAGAGCTAACCCTTTCAGCACCAATAGTTTGAAACAAAAACGGTTAACGATAACATAACCTACGCGCTGTGGCAATATGGCGCCTTAAAATCGCATTAAAAGGCCAATTTTGGTTAAAAATCGCCCAGTTTCGACGCATAAAAAGGCCGTTATTTCCTTATTCGACGGAAATCCGGAACAGGTCTACCTCAACCCGCAGACGCTCGGCCATGAGGAGAGTGTGGAATTTCTGACACGGGACGGCGAGCACAAGACTATCGAGCTGCGCGACGTGAAAGCGGTCTACTTCGTGAAAGAGTTTACGGAGCCCTTTGCGCCGGATCGCAAAACGTTTCTGAGCCGCCCGAAGCTCGATGGGCTCTGGGTCAAGCTGCGCTTCCGCGACAACGATGAGATGGAGGGGCTCGTCCCGAATGACCTGCTCGAATTGCTCAATAAAGGCATCCGGCTGACGCCCCCGGATCTCCATGGGAATACGCTGTGGGCGTTCATTCCGCAGACGGCGCTGGCGGAGATGAAGGTTTTAGGGGTGGTTGGCGTTGCCCGGCGCACGCCTCGCGAGACGGCGGCTGCGAAAGCCGGCGAGGCACAGCCAAAGCTCTTCGGCGAATAGCCCGGCCGCTGGTATATTCACCTTCTCGTGCCTACCTTCGATAGCAGCAACAATATACGCGTTGGGCTGATTGGTTTCGGCCTATCCGGGCAGACGTTTCATGCACCGATGATCGTCGCAGTGCCGGGGCTGGAATTGTGCTGCATCGTCGAACGCTCGGGCGAGCTGGCGCGCCAGAGGTATCCGCAGACGCGCGTGGTGCGAACCGTGGAAGAACTGCTGGCGGATGAGAATCTTCAGCTTTGCGTTGTCGCCACGCCGAACGACTCTCATTTTCAGGTTGCGCGGCAGTGCCTGAACGCAGGACGCGCCGTGCTGATCGACAAACCGTTCACGGTAAGTTCCGAAGAGGCGCGGCTTCTCATGCATTTGGCAGAGAAGCGCGGGTTATTGCTCACGGTTTACCAGAGCCGGCGGCTCGACGGCGATTTCAAAACGGTAAAGAAGATTTTGGCGGCGGGATCGCTCGGGCGCATTGTGATGTTTGAATCGCATTTTGACCGCTACCGGCCAACTCTCAAGAATGCGTGGCGCGAAAGACAGGGGCCGGGCGCGGGCATGCTCTACGATCTCGGGCCGCATCTGATCGATCAGGCACTGCAGCTTTTCGGCAGGCCCGATTCGATCACGGCGGATATTCGCTGCGAGCGTGAAGGCGGGCTCGTCGATGACGCGTTCGATTTGCGGCTGGACTATCCCGGCATGCGGGCGATTTTGCGTTCGACGATGATCGCCTGCGCGCACGCAACGCGATTTGTGATTCACGGTACGGAGGGCTCGTTTTTGAAAACGGCGCTCGATCCGCAGGAGGAGCCCTTGCGGCGAGGAATCGCGCCAGGCGGCCCCGGCTGGGGCGAAGAGCCGGAAGCGCATTGGGGCACGCTTTACCTCGCGAGCGACTCCGCGCCGTGTGGACGCAAGATTCAGACCGAGCCGGGCGATTATCGCGAGTTTTACGCGAATGTGCGCGACGCAATGCTGGGCAAAGCGGAATTGGCAGTGAAGCCGGAACAGGCGCTCGAAGTGATCCGCGCGATTGAGCTGGCGTTTGAGAGCAGCGCGGAGCTTTGCACGGTGGAGTGGCGGGACTGAGAGAGTGCGTTTCCGGTCCCTCGCGCAATAAAGCAAGAGGGGTCCTTCCCGCCACGGCGGACCTTCGGCGCTTCGCTCAGGATGACGTCGATTGAAAATGGGAGTGAAATATGAAGCTGCGTGAGATTGCGGAGAAACTCGGTTGTGGGCTGGAAGGCGATGCGAATATCGAAGTTACCGGCGTCGCGGGAATCGAGGAAGCGCAGCCGGGTCAACTGACGTTTCTCGATA
>DATEME010000732.1:0-12647 GCA_035275865.1 Candidatus Acidiferrales bacterium
CTTGAGCCTTCCCGAGCGATTGAGACGTTCTCGTGACGGGGAAACTAGAACGATTTTTTTGTGCTGTCAATCTGAAAGCTTTAAATGATATGTTTAGCAGAATTAAAGAGTCCAATGGGTCGAAATGCCCGGGGCTCGCAAGGAGCAGTCCGGTGGACATACGGCAATTGGAGTCATTCCTCTCTGTGATTGAATCGCCGACGATGAGCCGCGCGGCGGAAACGCTGCATCTTTCGACAGGAGCGGTGAGCCTGCAGGTGCGCTCTCTCTCAAACGAACTAAAGGTGGAGCTTTTCGCACGATCAGGGCGGAAGCTCCTGCCCACACCGGCGGGACAGCGGCTCGCAGAGCATGCAAGGGCAATTATTCTGGGTGTAAAACAAATTCGGGAAGAGTTCGGTGACCGGCCGGAAAGCGACACTCGGCCGTTTCATCTGGCTACGGGTGCGACGACTTTGATTTACCGCCTTCGAAAACCGCTAAAGCTGCTCAGGAAGAAATATCCACATATCGACATTCATGTAACCGTGCTGGCGACGGAAGAGATTATTGCGGGGCTGAAGGAACAACAATTCGACTTGGGCCTAATCTCCCTGCCAGTGACGGATAAAAGCCTGCGTATTCTGCCGCTATTTAACGAGGAGCTTCTCGTGGTGCGTCCCTCCACGACTCGCGTGAGAGGGCATCATATCGGCACGATTTCCGCGAGCGAGCTGCAGGGAGCTCCTTTGCTGCTCTATCCAAAGCACAGCAATATGCGGAATCTTATCGACCGGTTCCTTGACGGGCTGGCTGTTCGCGGACGCGTGATCATGGAGGCGTCCGACACGGAAGCGATCAAGGGATTGGTTGAGGCGGGCTTCGGCTATTCGATCTTGCCGGAGTATGCGCTGAAACAATCGAGCAAGTTCTTTCACACCTTCCGGATTTCGGGGGAGCGCTTGGTGCGGCGGCAGGCGCTCGCGATGCCCGTGACAGCGCAGGCGCGCTCGCTAACGCAGAGCGTTGCGGCGTTTTTAACGAGCGCTTTCGACGACTCTAGTAATCGCAAATTCGATGAGAAAATATCTTTGGCCTCAGGGGCTAAAGCCCTCGGAAACTTAGCGGTGTAATGTCGGAGCTAAAGCTCCGACCCCCTAGAAGGCAAACGGCATTTTTCGCTCTGGGCATCAGTGCGTCCGCTTCGCAGTGAAATCGACAGAGTATTGTTGCGTGGGGTCGACGGTCGGTTCGGCAACGGAGCCGGTGATTGTGTCGCCGTTCACGGTGCCTTTGTAGACTTCGGGCCTCGCGATGCCGTCAGCCAGTCTGCGTGAAAGCGTCCAGGTAACGCTATTGCCCGAAATCGCACCGGTGACGGCGAGACCCGGGCCGCGACCTCCGGCGAGTGTGCCCGTGATTGAATTACCATCCTGCTTGAGCGTCAGAGTCGGAGATGTCGCGGGGCCGCGGCCGCCCCTGGCCTCGGACGGACCCTCAGGCTGCGTGGTCGCGCCCGGCACAACGGCCGGCGGAGCGGGCGAGACCTGCAAGGACCATGTGCCCGATACATCCGCGTTCGATTGTGGAGCCGCGTGCACACGGGCTGCAAAAAGGCCGAGAGCGATAAACATCGTTGCGCTTGCGGCAAACCCTTTCGTGGCGGGATTCATTAAGGCTCTCCTTTGCTACGCACGCAGGAAAATACAGCCGATCCGATAATAAGGCAATATTGTGAGAGATGCCTGCGAATCTCCATCTCGCACCTGCGATGCAACCTGGTCGGTGGCGCGTCGAGGGCGCAGCAAGCATGCGCCCCTACGGCATCATCACTAATGCCGCCGCCTGCGCAAAAGCGGTTCGCAAAATATGCTTCGTGCCCGCCGTGCAAAACCGAAGAGAGGACCTTTCCGCCACGGCGGACCTGCGGCGGATGTCCGCTTCGCGCCCCTCAGGATGACGCCGTAGGAAACGGTCTAGCTGCGGGGCGGATCGTAGATTCGCGGATCCGGCGTGAAATTCGCGGGGCGCGGGGCCGCGCCGGGCGGCGTTCGGGGGCTATCGAGATTCGCTCGTTGCGCCGCATAGGCTTTGACGACCTCTTCGGGAAACGTGGGGATCAAAGCATCGACGTCCGCGAGAATTTCCTTCACGATTTGCGGATGCAGCGGGGCAACGTCGTAACTTTCGGTTGGGTCCGTATCGAGATTGTATAGTTCGGGATTCGCGAAGAAATACGGAACCGGTCCCGCTTTATTTTGACCTCCTTCATAGCCATCCGTCTCAGCCGGGTGCATCGAGACGCGGAGTTTCCAACTACCTTTTCTCGCGCATTCTAGGGCTCCATCCAGGAAATAAAGAATCGTGCCGCGTGCGGGCGGATTGCCGCGACCTTCGAGCAGGTTTGCAATGTCGATGCCGTCGACCGGAATTGCCGAGAGTTGCGCGCCACAAATGGAGGCAATGGTCGGGACGAGGTCGAGGTTTGAGCCCCACGTATCAACGATTTTTCCGGCGGGAATCGTGTCGGCCCAGCGTGCAATAAAAGGAAGCCGCGTGCCCCCTTCATAAGTGGTGTGCTTCCGTCCGCGGAGCAGGCCGGGGCTGCCCTGGTACCAAGGGCCGTGATCGCTGGTGAAGATAACAATTGTGTCTTGGTCGAGACGATTGCGTTTTATGGCGGCGAGAATTTCTCCGGCACTCCAATCGATTTCTTCCACGGCATCGCCGTAGGAGCCGTGGCCGGACTTGCCCGCGAACCTTGGCGAGGCTTGCGCGGGATCGTGAGGATAGGAGTATGCCAACCAAAGAAAAAATGGGGCAGGCGCGGATGAATCGATGAACTTTATTGCTTCCTCCGTGTAGCGAGGAGTGAGGAGGGTGCGATCGGTGTCCGGCTCGATTGCGGTGAGGTCGCGAATTAACGGCAGGGGATTCATGTCGTCGCTATAAGGCACGCCAAAGTACGCGTCGAAGCCGCGATTTGTAGGGAGATATTGCGGCTGCTCGCCGAGATGCCATTTGCCGATGCACATGGACTTGTAGCCGCGCGGCTTGAGAATATCGGCGAGAGTTTTTTCGCCGAGATCCATGCCGGTGGACACGCCGGGCATGTAGGCGTCCTGAACGTGGCTGCGCGTGGCGTAACGGCCGGTGAGCCATGCAGCACGCGAAACCGAACAGACCGGATGCGCCGTATTGAACCGCAAGAAACGGACGCCTTCGGAGGCCATGCGGTTCAGATTCGGAGTGTTGAGGCGAGAGCCATAGCACCCGAGATCGCCATAGCCAAGATCGTCGCAAATCATGACGATCACGTTGGGCGGCCGCGTACGCGGGTTAGGCGCAACGGGATTGGGGCCCTGCGCTGCGGCAGAAGCAATCGCCGGCGCGGCGAGGCTGGCAGCGACACTCTTTACGAATGCACGGCGGTCGAGATCCGTCATGATGCGGTCTCCTTGGCATTAACAACGGCCTGAGCGTATTTCCAGTGAGAGTGAAGCGCAAGAAAAATCCGAACGTGCACGATCACGCCTGCCGGATTTCTTACGACAAATGATTGCTTCGCTCGCCGGTTCTCCTGTATAGAGCTAGCGAAGGGTTGGTGCGCATGGAGAGGATGAATCGGCGGGAACTTGGCAAGGGAGTTGTGGCTTCGGTGATCGGAGCGGTGGTGAGGCCCGCTGCTAGCGCCGGCGCACAGGAAGGTGCTGCGGCTTCGTCGATCGTCCAATGGCAAGACGCGGGGCCGGGAATTTGGCGCGCGACGATCGGCAGACCCGAGGAGTACACGCCGGTGAAGTCGCGCTTGGTCGAGCCGAAGCTCGAGGCGTTGCGAGCCATGGCCGCGGTTTCGAACGTTCCTCTAGGCGAGATTCGCGGCGAAATCACCGCGCGGGGAACGATGCTGCGGCTGCCGCTCGCGCCGCACGAGGGCGTGTACGGATTTGGCTTGCAGCTGCTTTCGTTTGCGCAGCGCGGGAAGAAGAAGACGATGCGCGTGAATGCCGATCCGCGCGTGGATTCGGGGGACACGCATGCGCCTGTTCCTTTTTATGTGACGACAGCGGGTTATGGCGTGTTGGTGGATACGGCGCGTTATGCGGCGTTCTATTCCGGAGACGCGCACGACGCGCCGCCGAAGACGACGAGCGGCTCCGCGACGGATCAGCCGGGCGAAATGATCATCGAGATTCCGCGAGCCAAGGGCGTGGATGTGTATTTGTTTGCGGGGCCCGACATGCTTGCGGCCGTGCGCCGCTACAATTTGTTTTCGGGCGGGGGCGTGTTGCCGCCGGAGTGGGGGCTCGGCTTCTGGTATCGCGCGGACAAGGATTTTTCCCAAGCCGATGCGCTCGCGCTGGCGAAGGAGTTTCGCGATTCGCAAATTCCGTGCGATGTCTTTGGGCTGGAGCCGGGCTGGCAGACGCACGCGTATTCGTGCACGTTCGTCTGGGACAACAAGAAATTCCCCGAGCCGGCCGCTTTTGTGAAGCAGTTGGGCGCGAACAATTTCAAGCTGAACCTCTGGGAGCATTCGTTCACGCATCCCGATTCGCCGCTTTTTGCGCTACTAACAGCGCATTCGGGCGATATGGCTGTGTGGGGCGGTTTGGTGCCGGATTTTGCGGGCGAAGACGGGCGACGAATTTTCGGCGGGTATCATGGGAAGAATTTGATCGATTTGGGAGTCGCGGGCTTCAAGTTGGACGAATGCGACAATTCGGATTTCACGGGCGGATGGTCGTTTCCGGAGTTCAGTCGATTTCCTTCCGGGATCGATGGCGAGCAAATGCACAGCGTTTTCGGGCTGCGCTACCAGCGCTCGATTCTGGATGAATATAAGCAGCGCGGGATTGAGACGTACGGACTGGTGCGGTCGAGCGGAGCGCTGGCGGCGCCTTATCCGTTTGTGCTGTACAGCGATTTGTACGATCACCGGCAATTCATTCGCGGCGTGGTGAATTCGGGATTTTCCGGATTGCTTTGGTGTCCGGAGGTGCGGGACGCGGCGAGCGAAGAGGATCTGATCCGTCGGCTGCAGAGCGTGGTGTTCTCGCCGCTGGCGATGATTAACGCGTGGTACATCGTGAACCCGCCATGGAAGCAGATCGATCGCGCGAAGAACAATGCGAACCAACTTGCGGAGAATTGGCAGACGCTCGAGGCGCGTTGCCGAGAGATTATCGGATGGCGAATGCAGATTGTGCCGTATTTGCGAGCGGCATTTGCAAAATATGCCGCTGATGGAACCCCGCCTTTTCGCGCGCTGGTGATGGATTCGCCGGGCGATGCGGCGCTTGCGCAAGTTGATGACGAATACATGATCGGCGATCGCATGCTGGTTGCGCCGCTCTTTGCGGGCGAGGCTTCGCGGAGAGTGACGCTCCCGGCCGGGAGGTGGCACGATTTTTGGACCGGCGATGCGGTGCAAGGCCGAACGTTCAGCGTGCCGGGCACTACGGAGAAGATTCCCGTTTACGTGAAGTCCGGATCGCTGTTGCCAGTTGCGAGCGTCTCCAGTTCGGCTGCGGATCCCGGTGCTCGCGAGCTAACCGTGATGGTTTTTGGCGATGGTTCGCTGCCGTTTTCTATGGCGACTCCGAATGGAGAGACGCTGGAGCTGCTGTGGGATTCGTCACGATCGGCAGGAAATGCAAGACAGATGGGCGCGAAGCGGCCATACAAGATCGTGAGCTGGAAACGAATGGGCTAATGGCTTTCCGAAGGGTCTCCCCGAAAAGCGCGCACTTGAGTCGCCGCGTTGTGGCGAAGGAATAGCGCAAGCCTCCCTAAGCGACTGATTGCCGGGCTCTTATTTTCACTTGACTAAGTGTATTGCAATTTGCGATATTTACATCGCAGATTGCAATATGACATTAGGCGAAAAAATCCGACACCTTCGAGCGGTGGAAGGAACGCTGCGCGGGCTCGGCCGGCCGCTTACTCAAGCCGAGGTGATCGGCCAAATGAAGCGCGAACTGCGGCAGACGATCAGCCAGTCTTATCTGTCGCAGATCGAGAGCGGCGCACGGCCGCACATGACGCACGGGACCCGTCTATTGCTGGCTAAATTTTTCAAAGTGGAGCCGGGCTTTCTCGTGGACGACGCCGAAGAATACCATTCAGGTTTGCGGTCGGACCTTCGCGTGAAGGATGCGAAGGTCGATTCGTGGCTTTACGCGGCGGCGGAGACGTTTCATGACGACTCACAGTTCGCAGAGGCGCTGCGCTCGATTGCGGAGTTTCCGGACACGCGGAAGGCGCTCTTGCTGCTGGGCGAAGCCGTTAAGGTGCCGGGACTGATCGACCATTTGTACGACACGTTGAAGAGCGGCCCGCGAGAGCCGGTGCGGACGTGATGCTGCGGGAGGTGGTGATGACCTGGGCTGGTTTTTACTTGATCTGTTTCGTGGTTGGCTTTGCGCTCAGTTTTCTGTCGTTTGCATTCGGTACGCTGCATTTGCATCTGCCGACGAAGTGGCATATGGGACACGCAGCGCATGCTCATGGCGGGCACGGGGCCCACGGAGTTCATGGCGCGAAAAGCGCGGCAAGCAAGGCGATGTCGTGGTTCACGCCGCCGGCAATTTTTGCATTCCTGGCGTGGTTTGGCGGCACAGGCTTCTTGCTCACGCAGTATTACCGCGGCTGGTTTCTGCTCGTGCTGACGATTGCGATATTCGCGGGGTGCATCGGTGAAGGCATCGTGTGGTGGTTTCTGGTGAAGACGCTCCTGCCGCACGAAACGGTTTTGCATGAATCGGATTACGAACTGGTCGGAACTATCGCGCGAGTGAACAGTCCGATTCGCGAAGGCGGAACGGGAGAAATCATTTTTTCTCAGGCCGGCGTAAGGCGGTGCGCCGGCGCCCGGCGGGACGACGGGAAAGCAATTGAAAAAGGCCGGGAAGTGGTGATCGCGCGCGTGGAAAAGGGGATTGCGTACGTGGCACCGTGGGAAGAATGGGCCAAGTTGCAAACGGTGGACAAGAATTCGCAACAGCCGGAGTAAAGGAGAACGAACGTGCCTCAGATTGGAATGGATGTTTGGGTGATTGCGGGATTAATGGTCGTGGTGCTGGTTTTCCTGATGGCGATGTTTGCCTCGATGTTTCGCAAGGCTGGACCGCATGAAGCGTTGATTGTCTATGGTTTCCGCGGGACACGCATCGTGAAGGGCGGAGGAACGATCATTTTTCCCATGGTGGAAAACTGTAAGGAACTGTCGCTGGAATTGATGTCGTTTGACGTGGCTCCGCAACAGGACCTTTACACGAAACAGGGCGTTGCCGTGACGGTGGAGGCCGTGGCGCAGATCAAGGTGAAGTCCGATCCGGAATCGATTCGCACGGCTGCGGAGCAGTTCCTAACGAAGACGCCAGCTTTGCGCGAAGGGCTGATCCGATTGGTTATGGAAGGACACCTGCGCGGAATCATCGGGCAACTGACCGTCGAGCAGATCGTGAAAGAGCCCGAGATGGTGGGCGACCGCATGCGTTCGACTTGCGCGGACGACATGAACAAGATGGGCCTCGAAGTGATCTCGTTCACGATTAAGGAAGTGCGCGACAAGAATGAGTACATCACAAACATGGGACGTCCGGACGTGGCTCGAATCCGCCGCGACGCGGATGTGGCGGCAGCGGAAGCCGAACGCGATACCGCGATTAAGCGAGCCGAAGCGACCCGCGCTTCGGCGATTGCAAAAGCACAGGCGGATCAAGAACGCGTGGCGGCGGAAACGTCCTCACTGGCAAAGCAAGCCGAAGCAACGCGCGATCTGGAAGTGAAGAAGGCATCTTTCCTTGAGGACACCAAGAAGGCTCAGGCGCAAGCGGATAAGGCTTACGAACTCGAAACGAACAAGATGCAGCAGCAGGTTGTGGTGGAGGCGGTTCGCGTGCAGCAGGTGGAGCGCGAGAACCAGATCAAGGTGCAGGAAGCCGAGATCGTCCGTCACGAAAAAGAGCTAATCGCCACGGTGTTGAAGGGCGCGGAAATCGAACGGCAGCGCATCGAAACACTTGCGACTGCAGAAAAGGCGAAGAGGATTGCGGAGGCAGACGGTGCGGCCGCAGCCATTCGTGCACAAGGCGAAGCGGAGGCCGAGATCGTTTTCAAGAAGGGCGAGGCCGAAGCGAAAGCCATGAACGTGAAGGCCGAGGCGTATCAGGAGTACAACCAAGCCGCCGTGGTCGACCGGCTCTTTGCGAACATGCCCGAAGTGGTGAAGGCGATTGCCGCACCGTTGGCAAATATCGACAAGGTGACGATCGTTTCGACCGGCAATGGCGACGGAGCAGGCGCGTACAAGCTGACCGGCGACGTGACGAAGATCGCGGCGCAAATTCCCGCGCTCTTTGAGGCGCTCTCGGGCATGCAAATGTCCGAACTGCTCTCGAAGGTGAAGCTGATCGGCGACAAGCCGACGCGACCGGAGATTCCTGGGGCGACAGCACCGGGATCGGCGCGCCAGATATAAATGCGAGGGGCCGTGCTCGTCGAGAGGGCGGGCACGGCCGCTTCGCTTTGTTTCACAGAACTTTGATGCACTAAGGACTAGGAGACTGCCATGGCTCTTTTGGAACGAGTGAGCACGTTAATACGAGCGAATTTGAACGATCTGGTGGACAAAGCGGAAAACCCCGAAAAGGTGATCAAGCAGGTGATTCTCGACATGGAGAATCAATACCTGCAAGTGAAGACGCAAGTCGCCATCGCGATTGCCGATCTGCATATGCTGCAGAAAAAGAAAGACGAGTATCAAGAATCGATGAGCGAATGGATGCGCAAGGCGGAAAAGTCCGTCGTCATTCAACAGGACGAGCTCGCGCGCGCGGCTCTTGAGCGCTACCGAAACTTCCGGCAAATGGCCCAGGGCTATGCCGAGCAAGTCGACGACCAGCAGGCACAGGTCGAAGGCTTGAAGAACGCGCTACAAAAACTGGAACAAAAGCTGGTGCAGGCAAAGGCGAAAAAGGATTTGCTTATTGCGCGGCACAGGCGCTCGCAGGTGGCGGGAAAAGCGAATCAGGCTCAGGCCGCCATCGGGGCCGGCGCGAAAGCCGCGGCGTTTGACCGGATGAGCGAAAAGGTGTTGCGCGCCGAAGCGATTGGCGAGGCTCACAAGGAACTCACCGGCGAAAATGTGGACGACCAGTTCGCAGAGCTGGAGAAAAACGAAGAGGTCGAGCGCCTGCTTGCGGAAATCAAGGGACGCAAGGCGCTCAATCCCTGAGCGCCACGCCGACTCGCGCTTTTCCTTTGTGGGAGCTGGAGTTTGCGGCGGGCGGCGCCTGTCGGCTAAAATGGTGAGCCTTTGCGCGATGGAGAGCAACCGACGCGCCCGGCTCGCTAAATGACGATTCCGATCCAGCTTCACAACACGCTGACCAATCAACTCGAGACATTAAGCCCCGTGCACCCCGGCGAGGTGAGAATTTACACGTGCGGGCCTACGGTTTACGCATACGCTCACATCGGGAATTTCCGCACGTTCGTGTTTCAGGATATCCTGCGCCGTTTCCTGCGCTCGCAGGGACTGCGTCTGTTGCACGTGATGAACGTGACGGACGTGGACGACCGGATCATTGCGAATGCGGCGGGCGCGGGCATCAGCATCCGGGAGTACACGGAAAAGTACATTCAGGCGTTTCTCGACGACATGGCGGCGATCAATCTGGAGCAGCCGGAAATCCTGGCGCGCGCGACCGAACACATCGAAGACATGGTCGCCCTGATCGAAACACTTCAGTGCAAAGGCTTCACTTATAAGAGCGACGGTTCGCTGTATTACCGCATTGCGAAATTTCCGAAATACGGAAGGCTCTCGCGGATCGACGTAAGCGGAATGCAGTCCGGCGCGCGGGTTGACGTGGACCGCTACGAAAAGGACGATGCCCGCGATTTCGCGCTCTGGAAGGCGCCCAAACCCGGCGAACACTTCTGGGAGACGCGCATCGGTCCGGGGCGCCCGGGCTGGCACATCGAATGTTCAGCGATGGCGATGAAATACCTAGGCGAGACACTAGATATTCATGCTGGCGGAGTGGACCTGGCGTTTCCGCATCACGAAAACGAAATCGCGCAGAGCGAAGGCGCTACAGGGCATCTTTTCTCAAAGATCTGGCTACATGGCGAGCATCTGCTCGTCGAAGGCCAGAAGATGTCGAAGTCGCTCGGCAACTTTTATACGCTGCGCGACCTCTTCGCAAAGGGAGAGAACCCGTCGACCTTGCGATTTCTGCTCCTCTCGGTTCCCTACCGGCGGCAATTGAATTTCACGGAAGAGGGGCTGCGGCAGGCGGAGAGCTCGGTGGAGCGATTGCGAACATTCCTGACGCGGCTGAAGGCGACGAATTTCCCCGAGGGTTCGTACGAACCGATGATGGTCCGCATCCATCGCGCCGAAACGGATTTCGACGCAGCGCTGGCCGATGATTTGAACACTGCTGTGGCGCTGGCCGCCGTGTTTGATTTGGTGCGTGACGCCAATTCGGCCATGGATCGCGGCACTTTCCAGCAACAGAACGCGACGCGCGCGATTGCGGCGATGGAAAAGTTCGATGCGGTGCTCGCAGTGCTCGTGGACGACGACGACGAAAAGTTGAAGAAGATGGGCTTTACGAGGGGCGGACCCCGCATGCCTGCCGAAGAAGTTGAGGCGTTGATCGAAGAGCGCAAAGCGGCGAAATCGGCGCGAGATTTCCGGCGCGCGGATGACATCCGTAAACAGCTGGCCGATTCTGGTATTATTTTGGAAGACGCAAAAGACGGCATCGTCCGTTGGAAATACAAATGATGCTCTCCATGATTTCTTCGAAACACGCGCTCGCTTCGCATAGCGAGCCCTCGCGCAAACGACCCAACCTTTTCGGTATCGATTAGTTCGGCTCCCTGGCAACGTCACAGTCGCTTCGAAATTTCTCGCGCAAAAATTCGAATCGGAGCACCATTGGGAGAGATACATGCCTACAGCCGAACTGAAACTGCCGCATCTGGTGATGTCGCTGCCGGGCCCCAAGGCGAAAGCCGTGGTCGAGCGGGATCATCAGGTGATCTCGTCTTCTTACACGCGAGACTATCCGCTTGTAGCCAAATCGGGGCGCGGAGCAATGGTCGAAGACGTGGATGGAAACACGTTTCTCGATTTCGCTGCCGGAATCGCCGTCGTGTCGACGGGCCATTGCCACCCGGCGGTTGTCGCCGCGATCCAGAAGCAGGCGGCTGAGCTGATCCACATGTCCTGCACCGATTTTTACTATACGGGCATGGTCGATCTAGCCGAGCGCCTAGCGGCGATCGCGCCGGGTGGCACGGGGAAACGCGTGTACTTTGGCAACTCCGGCACCGAAGCCATCGAGGCGGCGATGAAACTCGCGCGCTACCACACGCGGCGAGATAAGTTCATCGCATTTCATGGGTGCTTTCACGGGCGGACGATCGGAGCGCTTTCGCTGACGGCAAGCAAGGCTGTACAGCGCAAACATTTTGGCGCGTTGCTGGGCGGTGTGTTCCACGCGCCGTATCCGAATACTTACCGGGGTGCGCACGGCGTTCGTCCAGAGCACGCTGCGGGCGATGCGCTGGCGTTCATTGAGACGGAATTGTTCAAGCGGCTCGTCGATCCGGAAGAAGTCGCCGGCGTTTTCGTCGAGCCGATTCAGGGCGAAGGCGGATATCTGCCGGCGCCTGCGGAGTTTTTGCAGGGGCTTGAGCGGATTTGCAAGAAGTACGGCATTTTGCTGGTCGCCGACGAAGTTCAGTCCGGAATGGGCCGCACGGGAAAATGGTGGGCAGCGGAGCATGCCGGAATCGAGCCTGATTTGATTTGCGTTGCGAAAGGAATCGCATCGGGCATGCCGCTGAGCGCCGTGATCGCAAAGCCGGGCGTGATGGATTGGAAGCCGGGCGCGCATGCGTCGACGTTTGGCGGAAACCCCATAGCGATTGCAGCAGCGGTCGCGACGATCGATCTGATCGAGCGCGAATACATGTCCAACGCGGCGCGAATGGGCGATTTTATTTTTGCGAGGATGGCCGACTGGACCGAACGCCACAAAATCGTGGGCGATGTGCGCGGCCGAGGACTGATGATCGGCGTCGAGATCGTGCGCGATCAAAGGACGAAGCAGCCCGCACCGGATTTGCGTCGAACAATCCTGGAAGCGGCGTTCCACAAAGGCCTCTTGATTTTGGGAGCGGGCGAAAGTACGCTGCGCCTCGCGCCGCCGCTTTTGATTGACAAGGAGCAGGCGGAGTTTGCCGTGCGGACGCTCGATGGCTGCATCGGCGAAGTGGAACGAGACACCTGAGGGCCGGATGTTTGCGCGAATGGTGTTTGCGATCGTCGATTTTGCCGCTCGAAAGGGGCTAGGGCCGGAGGCACAAACGGATGCAGCGCAAAACTCTGTGAAGCAACGGGCGCGTGTGACGGGTGTTCGGGGCGAGACGTATGCGTATTGGTATTTGCGCAGAGAAGGCTACGTGATGGTTGCACGTAATTACGCCGTGCCGGGATTGAAGGGCGAAATCGACATGGCGGGCTACGACGGCGACGTTTTGGCCTTCATCGAAGTGAAGACGCGATCGATTGCAAAGGACGGCGTGCGGAAGATGGCCCTCGCTGAAGAGGCTGTTAATCCCGAGAAACAGCGCAATGTAAG
>DATEME010000733.1:0-1433 GCA_035275865.1 Candidatus Acidiferrales bacterium
TGCCAGCAAAAATCGCAGAACTGCCTAGTCGCCTGATTCAGTCAGATTGAAGGGTATAGATATTTAAGTTTGACACGAGCGTTTTTGGTGGTGAAGTGCCAATCTGCCTTGGTGTGACTGACATTGCGGTCGTGCTCCCAGGCGGCGATTTCGTCGATGAGCGTTTGTTTGTCGGGAATGCGGCGGTCGAGGCATTGGGCGGCAAGGACGCCAAGCTCGGATTCCGCCAGATCGAGCCAACTGCCGTGCTTCGGCGTATAGTGCCATTCGAAACGCTCGACCAGTCGTCTGGCTTCGGCCGGCGGGAAAGCCTCGTAAAGTGACGCCGTGCTGTGGATGTTGAGATTGTCCTGGACCAGCACGATGGCGGTTTTGTGCGGGAAGTGAACATCGGCCAAGTCTTTCAGGACGTGCGCATAGTCGATGGCGGTGCGGCGGTCCGTCACCTTGATGTGGCGCCAGCCCTCGAGGGGCGCGAACAGCATGAACAGGTTGGCGGTGCCGTTGCGTTCGTATTCGTAATCGATACGGGCCGACTGTCCAGGCTTCATCGGGATCGGCACGCGCGTCTCGGCGATGAGTTGCTTCGAGGTCTCGTCGAGGCACACCAGAACCCGCTCAGGATCATGCGGCCGCGTGTAGACGGCGAGCACATCTTCCATTGCGGCTACGAACGCGCTGTTGGCCTTCGGCGGGATGACCCAGCACTGCCGGCGATGCGGTTTGAGACGGTTTTTTTAAGCGTGCGATGGATCGTTGAGTCGCTCACGCGATCGACGATGCCGAGTTCCATAACCTTGTTCTCCAACAGCCGCAGCGTCCAGCGCGCACGTCCTTTCGGCGGTTTGGAGCAGGCTAGCGCGATCAGCTTGGCCTCCTTCTCGCCGTCGAAAATGCGCACCACCGCAGGCGTCGCACGCTGCTTGCGGCTCAACACCGCCTCGAACCCCTCTTCCAGCAGTTGTTTGCGCACGCGGTAGAGCATCGACGCGCTGGTGTCCAAAGCCGCAATGATCTTACTGTCACTCCACCCTGGCCCACCCTCCGAGACATCGGCTTTTAGGAGAATGCGCGCCTTCAGCAGCCGTCTGGCCGGGCCTTTGCCCTTGCGGACAAGTGCTTGCAGTTGCTCGCGCTCCTGCGCACTCAACCGCACCACATACTTCTTTACCGCAATGTCCTTTCCAGCCATGATTCCCTCCGCCGCTCGAATCGCGGCAAGAGCGAATCATCCATTCCTTTCAAATTGGTTGAAGCTGACGACTAGGAGCAATGGTGATGAACGGTGACTTATAACCGTCACCCTGAGGCGCGAGCGAAGCGAGCCTCGAAGGGCGACGGCCCGCGCGACGCCAAGGAGAACAGGTGGCAACACCGGGGCCGCCCATCCTTCGAGGGCCGGCTACGCCGGCCACCTCAGGATGACGGGGAGA
>DATEME010000734.1:0-2606 GCA_035275865.1 Candidatus Acidiferrales bacterium
GGGGAGCCTGGGGTTGTTGCGCAGCCACGACCAAGGCGCTGAAAGCGAAGAGACTGATTGAGATTAGGCGGCGCATGTTAGAACCTCACGCGAATCGTAGTCGAAAGCTTGCGCATACCGTTCCAGCCCGCGACGGTGCCGAAGGCCGGGCTGTTCCAGTTAGTGTTCCACGTGGAATCGGTGACGGTATTCAGGACGTTTGTGGCTCGCGTTTCCCAAGTTGCATCCATACGGTTATTGATACGGAAGGTGCGGCTGACGGAAGCGTCGAGGGAAAACTGGTTGGGTCCGGTGATTGAATACCGCTGGGCATCGCCGAATTCGCCCGCGGCGGGTGCTGCGAAGGCGGCAGGATTGAGGCTCTTGCCAGCGGGCGCGGCGTCGATCGATGCGCCGGTTACGTCCGGACGAATGAGCCAGGGCGCGCCGATGCCAGTTGCGGTGCTCTGATAGATCGGAGTGAGGGGCAGGCCACTGCCAAAGGTGAGCGACGTGAGGAATGTCCAGTCCTTGAAGAATGTGCCTTTCCAGCCGCTCATCAGAGCGCCCGCGTGGAGGCCTTCGCCCGTCGTGTATTGGCCGGTGAAAGTGAGCAAATGGCGCTGATCGAAGGGCGAGCGGCTTGTTTCTGCGCGAAGATTTTGCCAATTCTGAGCGATAGAGGTCGATCCGCCACCTCCCCCGCCCTGCACGGTGGAGACGCTTGAACCGGCCGAGGTGATGGCCGAGCCGCTGAAGGCGCTCGCGTCGTCCGTGGACTCTGCGTACGTGTATTCGAGAGTGGCGGTGAGGCCGTTGCGAAGGCGGCGGCGCAACTGCACTCGTGCCGCTTCGCGATTCAAAAAGGCGTTGGAAGTGAGATAGACGAAACCGCCCGGGCACGACGGGCACGCGAGCGGAGAGCCGACCGGGTACATGTTGGGCATAAATTCCTGCATCAGATGCGAGCCGTGCGTGCCGGTATAGGTGGCGGTCAAGACCATGGAGCCGGGAATATCTTGCTGAACCGAGGCATTCCAGACTTGCGCGTAACCGATGCGGAAATTTGGATCGACCCCGAAAGTGGGGATTGACGTGAGGCTGGAGGACGTGTTGAAAGCGGTGGCCAGTGTCAGCGGAGTGGCGGCGCTATTCGTAAGATTGAAGCTTTTTGAAAACGGCGGTTGCTGGGCCATCTGCATGGCGATGACCTGATAGACCGAGGTGATGTCGTAAATTCCGTATCCGGCGCGGATGATGAGAGGCGAGTTGGAGCGCGGGCGCCATGCGATCGCGAGGCGGGGCTCGATGCCGCTATAATCGGAATGCAGAAGAGAGCTGGGATATTTCCGGCCAGTTATCGCGCCAGTGGGGCTCGCGCCCGTGACGGAAGCGGCTGTGCTGAAATTCGGTGCGACATCGAGATTCGCGAGGCGATTGCCAAGTTCGTTCAGTGGCGTTGCAAATTCCCAGCGAACGCCCGCGTTTATGGTGAATCCGGCTTTCATGCGCCAGTCGTCTGTGACGTAGGCGTCGTAGCGCCAGCCGCGAAGGTATTTGTCGGCGTTGCCGAAAGCGATTTCGACACCGTCCGGGACGCCGATGAGAAAATCGGCGAGATCAGAGCCAGTTCCTGCGACGGGCTGGCCACTTGCATCGAGCTGTTGTGTGGCTGCGTCGGTGAAAGAGAAACTGCCGCGGCCGTTTTGCTGCGTGTTGGCGTTGAACTGAAGGCGCGCAACGTCTGCTCCGAATTGCAAGGAGTGTTTGCCGCGATACCAGAGACTCGAATAAGTGAACGTCTGAGTATTGTCGGCATTGTTCGCGTATTCGGGCAAGGGAAGACCGGCGATCGACGTGAAGTGAAGGTCTGGCGGGCCCCAGTTTTGCGGGGATTGATCGTTGCCTTGAATTCCAGCGTCGCCCGAGACATTCGTGCGGAATGCGAAAAACGGATTCTGGCTGCTGGCTAGGCGATTGAATTCGTATTTGAGGTTGGTGGTCAGATAGCCAAGCCCGCCCGGGCGATAGACATGCTGCCAGTTAATGGCAGCATCGATGCCTTGAGAACTCGATCCGTTCTGGTAGCCGAAGATGCTGGCGTTATTCCGACTCGATTGGCGCTGGAAACCGAAATTACCAAAAAACTGATTCCGGTTCTTGTATTTCGATAAGCGCGTTTGCAGAGCGTCAATGTGCTGATTCGTGAGGCCTGAGGCTTCGTAGTTGATACCGGGAACGTTGGCGACGTTGGGCATTGGGTATTGCCGGAGCAATGCCTGCGCTTGCGTGCTGATTGGGGCGATGTCATTCGCATACGGCTGGTTTGTAGCGGGACTGTAGACGACGACCGGCTGCCCGAGAGAATTGACGCTTTGCGAAAAATCTCCGCCGCGCTCGAGCAGTGTGGGGACAAGGCCTGTGACAGCCGAGGCCGTGTCGTTTCCGCCATGCTGGTAATTCAGAACGAAATTGGAATTTGCGAAATAGTGGCGTGGAATGCCAATCGGGCCGCCGACATTGCCTAGGATTGAGAGCTGGTTGTACGAAGGCTTTGGTCCGGCGAGTCCGCTTGGAGAGAAGTTGCGCGCATCCCAGGCGGAGGTATCGAAATTCACTCCGGCGTT
>DATEME010000735.1:0-10030 GCA_035275865.1 Candidatus Acidiferrales bacterium
AACGCGTAAATTTTCTCGGGCGCCCCTGGCTGCGTCAGATCGGCGCTAAAGACCTGCACTCTGGTGCTGTATTTCGCCGCAAAGTCGCTAGCCAGCGCCTGCAAACGCTCCGTCCGCCGCGCGGTCAGCACAAGATGCGCCCCAGCCGCCCCCAACTGTCGCGCCAACTCCTCCCCGATGCCCGCGCTCGCGCCCGTCACCAGCGCCCATTTTCCCGCCCACTTTTTTACAGTTCGATCGCCCGAATTACCGGCCATTTACGCCTCTTCCTCGCGACCCTGCGCCTTGGCCAGCCGCTCGATTACGCCCATATCCTCGAGCGTCGTCGTGTCGCCCGAAATCCCGCCCTTCGACGCCAACTCCCTCAGCAGCCGTCGCATGATTTTTCCGCTACGCGTTTTCGGCAGCAGATCGCAGAACCGCACGTCCGCAGGCCGCGCAATCGTGCCAATCGTCGACGCAACGTGCTCCATCAAAGCGGCGCGCAATTCCTTTGAGGGCGTTTGCCCCGTGCGCAGCGTGGTAAAGCAAATAATCGCCTCGCCCTTGATCTCGTCCGGCCGCGCCACCACCGCCGCCTCAGCCACTGCCGGATGACTCACCAGCGCGCTTTCGATCTCCATCGAGCTAAGACGGTGGCCCGCCACCTTGATCACGTCGTCGACGCGCCCGAGCACCCATATGTATCCGTCTTTGTCGCACTGCGCAGCATCGCCCGCAAAATAGACGCCCGGAATACGGCCAAAATAGTCACGGGCGAACCGGTCGTCGTCGCCATAAATCGTCCGCATCATCGAAGGCCACGGCCTCTGGATCGTCAAATAGCCGGTCTCGCCCGGCGCTACAGGTTCGCCGTGCAAATTCACCACTTTGGCGATGATTCCGGGCAGGGGCAGCGTCGCCGACCCGGCTTTGGTTGGCGTCGCGCCAGGCAACGGCGAAATCAAAATCGATCCTGTCTCGGTCTGCCACCACGTATCCACAATCGGGCACCGATTCTTTCCGATCATCTCGTAATACCACTTCCATGCCGCCGGATTAATCGGCTCACCCACGGTCCCGAGCAGACGCAGGCTGCTTATATCATGCGCGTTAATCCAGTCGGCGCCCCACGACATAAATGCGCGCACGGCCGTAGCCGAACTGTAAAAAATCGTCACCTTATAGCGCGCGACGATTTCCCAGAAGCGGTCTTTTCGAGGCTGATCCGGGGCGCCCTCGTACATCACGATGCTCGCTCCGTTCGCAAGCGGCCCGTAAACGAGATAACTGTGGCCCGTCACCCAGCCGCAGTCGGCCGTGCACCAATAAACGTCGTCCTCCTTCAAATCGAAAACGAGTTTCGTGCTCCACATGCACTGCAGCAAATAACCAGCCGATGTGTGCAGCACGCCCTTCGGCTTCCCGGTCGTCCCGCTCGTGTAAAGAATATAGAGGGGGTGCTCCGAATCGAACGGTCGCGCCGGACAGTTCGCAGACGCCTCCTTTTCCAGCTCTTCCCACCAGAGGTCGCGCCCGTCTTGCCAGCCTACTTTCTCTCCCGTCCGCCGCACGACGATGCACTTTTGAATCGTCGGGCAATTCTTCACCGCCGCATCCGCCGTCTCCTTCAACGGAACAATCTTCCCGCGTCTGTAGCCGCCGTCCGCGGTGATCAAAATTTTCGATTTCGCGTCCCCAATTCGGTCCGCAAGCGCCGTCGCGCTGAACCCTCCAAATACCACCGAATGCATTGCGCCAATTCGCGCGCAGGCCAGCATTGCGATAGGCAGTTCGGGCACCATCGGCATGTAAATCGTGACGCATTCGCCGGGTCCCGCGCCCAATTTCATCAACGCATTGGCAAATTTCGAAACGCGCGCGTGCAATTCGCTATATGTAAACTCAAGCCGTGAACCATCCTCAGCCTCCCAAAGGAGGGCCGGCTTGTTGCCGCGCTTTTCGAGATGCCGGTCGAGGCAATTGTGCGCCACATTCAGCTTGCCCCCGAGAAACCACCTGGCATGCGGTATTTTCCACTCCAGGACGGGCGCAAACGGCTCGAACCAGTCGAGCATTTTCGCCTGTTCCAGCCAAAAGCCTTCCGGATCGCGTTCGGCCCGCTCGTAAAGCTTGCGATATTCCTCGAGCGACTTCACATGCGCGCGCTTGCTGAACTCAGCCGGCGGAGGAATGGGCTTTTCTTCGAGAACGTGCGGGTCAAACTCTTGCATGAATCCTCCGTTTGCAGGCGGTTTCGAACTGAAACATCCATCAGGCCGAAGCACAAGGCGCTTGGGCGCAACTACGTTAATGAAAGCCTCCAGAGCGGTCAAGGCCAACGAGCGATTTTACGCTGGTTACACTGCCGCACGTCGCGGGAACTAACGGCGCTCTGGCCCGTAATAACGCTATGTAACGCCGTATCGCACGGGCCGTCCTAAGATATGCGATGACGACAGCCGTGGAGCTGACAGACGAAGCTTTGCTCGCAAAGATGATCGCAGGCGACGAGGAGGCGTTCACCGCTCTGTACCGCCGTCGGCATCCGTCTGTCTATCGCTTCGCTCTTCGCATGAGCGGCAATCGCGCCCTGGCTGAAGACGTCACCCAGGAAGTTTTTTTTGCCTTGATTCGCCACGCAAAACGATTCGATCCGGCACGGGGTTCCTTTTCCGCATTTCTTTTTGGAATTGCCCGGAACCATCTGCACAAGAGATGGGAATTAGATAAGAGACTGGTCCCTTCGGGGCTGGGAAACGAGGACATGAACGGCAACGGCTCGCGCAACGGCTCCGGAAAGACTCAATTCAGCATGGCAATTCAAATGGGAACAACATCAGGAAATGAATTAAGCAAAGAAGGGAGTCGTAGTACTATTCCCGGCGTCCCAGAGGAATTCGTTTCGCAGGAAACCGTGGCGCGTGTGCGGACGGCCGTCGCGAGCCTGCCCGAGAACTATCGGGAAGCCGTTATTCTCTGCGATCTGGAAGAGATGAGCTATGAGGAGGCGGCCCAGGCGCTCGAGTGTCCCGTGGGGACGGTGCGTTCCCGGCTGCACCGCGGAAGAGCGATCTTGCTCGAAAAGCTCGACGAAGCGCCGTTCCGTTACGGTGCTTCTGCTGTCGGCGAATGAGGAGGAGGAATATGGCGATTGACTGCGCCCAATTCGAGGAAATCGTCCACGAGTTAGAGCGCGCCGGTACGCCCGGCTTCGATTTCCGTGAGGACGCTTTCGCGCATGCGGAATCTTGCCCTCGCTGCGCCAGTCTGCTCGACAAGGTGATGGCGCTCGAATCCGCGCTGGACAGTCTTGCCGTGCAGGACCGCAGCGAGCGGGCGCCCGCGCACGTCGAAGCCGCTCTTCTTGCAGAATTTCGCCGCCAGCACGCGGAAGCCGCTTATCCACGTCGCAACGTCCGTTTGACAACGACGACGGCTCTCGCGATGGCTGCGGCGTTGATCCTGGCCATTGGAATTACTGTACCGCTTTGGATGAAGCATAAGTCCAACGTGACGGGGAGCCCGGTCGCACTGGTCGCACCGCCGAACGGATCCGCCGGTGTTGCGAGCACAGACGAGACTGCCAAAGGTAATTCCGCATCGTCCGATTTCGATTACGCCACGGATTTCGTTTCTTTACCTTACGCGGACGATCCCCGCACCCTCGATGGCGGCACGGTGGTGCGCGTCACGCTTTCGCGCTCGGCGCTCGCTTCGTTTGGCTTGCCCGTCGCCGGCATGGGCTCTTCGGAACAAATCCCGGCAGATATCGCGCTCAGCGAGGACGGCGTTCCGCAGGCGATCCGGCTTGTGGCAGATGCGGATTTGGATCCGACGAATTAGCAGTTTCCCGATGGACACTTGAACGGCAACGCAAACTCTCAACGCTTTGGAGGAGGTAGCTCCACAATGAAACGAACACCCAGCTGGATCCCAACAATCGGCGCCGCGATGTTGTTGCTCGCCGCCGCCGTTGGCGTGAGCGCCCAAGGCGGACCCGGGCCCGGCGGCCCCGCGGCTCCAGGCGGTTTCCGCGGCAGGGGCCCCGGACCGATCGGTCCTGACGACGCACTTGGATTCGTCGGCTTCGAAGCCGGCCTTTTCGGGAAGACGGTAACCGGCGCGCCGTTCACCGCGGACATCTCGACCGAAACCGTGCAGATACTGCCCGATGGCAATCGCATCGACAACAAGACCACCGGCACGCTCGCGCGCGATAGCTCCGGTCGCACGCGGCGCGACCTGACGCTCCCATTAATTGGCGCCTATTCGACTTCCGGCAATACCGGCGCACCGGCGCACGCCATCGTCATCAATGACCCAGTCGCCGGCGTTTCCTACGTGCTCAACGAAAGCCGCAAAGAAGCGCGTGAACTCCGCCTGCCAAGCAATTTCTTCCGCGGCAACGCCGCAAATCGCGATCCGAATGCCGCTCCGCGGACAAATTCGCCCAACGTAACCACCGAATCGCTAGGCACTCAGCTCATCGGCGGAATCTCCGCCGAAGGCACGCGCACCACTCGCACGATTCCGGCCGGCAGGATCGGCAACGAAAAGCCCATCGCGGTTACGGTCGAGCGCTGGTATTCCCCAGACTTGCAGATGGATATCCTGATCAAGCGCAACGATCCGCGCGGTGGAACCACCGTATTTCAGCTGACCAACATCGTCCGCTCCGATCCAGACCCTTCGCTTTTCCAGGTTCCGTCTGACTACACCGTGGTTTCCGGGCGCAGCGGGGGACCGCGACGCGGCATGAATCAACAGGGGCCACAGGGAACTCCACCGCCTCCACCGCCGCAGTAATAAAGCCTGAGAAAAGGCCGCACTATTGGATTTGTTCCACCCCGGGATTTGCGGGCGGAGAGATATCGTGCTCCGCCCGCAAATCTTTACCACGTATAATCCCCTCAGGAACCGCCATGGACATCCGCAAGCTCGAATCGCAGTTGCACGCCGAAGGCTTCTCGCACACGTTCGTCTGGCAAGACGGCCCAAACGCCTATTACCCTGACCATACCCACAACGGCGTGACCGCGCACATTATTCTCGATGGCGAAATGACGCTCACCGTCCACGGCAAATCGCAGACCTACCGCGTGGGCGATCGTTGCGACGTTGGCGCCTGCGAAGTCCATTCGGCAAAAATGGGCCCAAACGGCTGCCGCTATTTGATTGGCGAAATGTAGTTAGGTTTTTACTGCGAGATCGCGCGATCGAGCAATTCGATCACGTGCAGCACTTCGTGCCCCGTGCCGTGCAACGCCGCGCCCGCACGCAACTGAATCATGCATCCGGGATTCGCCGTGACGATGGCTTGCGTTTCCGTGTCCTTCGCCCACGCCATCTTCTGCTCGAGCAATTCGAGCGACGCCTTCGTCTGCGTCACGTTGTAGACTCCCGCCGAGCCGCAGCACTGATCCGCGTGCGCCATCTCCACCAGCTCGACGCCCGGAACGCTGCGCAGCAGTGTGCGCGGCGCTTCACGCACTTTTTGCCCGTGCAGCAAATGGCACGAATCCTGGTAAGTGATGCGCATCGGCATGTGCCGCAATGAGGCAGTCACGCCGAGCTGCGCAAGGAATTCCGTCACGTCCTGCACTTTCCCCGAAAACTGATCGGCGCGAACGTGCAGGGGATCGCCAGACGAAAAAAGGTGCGTGTATTCCTTTAGCGTGGAGCCGCAACCGGCCGCATTCGTCAGAATCGCATCGAATTCCGACGCGCGGAACGCATCGAAGTTTTTCCGTGCAAGCCCGCGTGCCACATCGCGCACGCCCGCGTGCGCCGCCAGCGCTCCGCAGCAGACTTGTCCAGCCGGCACCACGACTTCGCATCCATTGGCCTGCAACACGCGAATCGTCGCACGGTTCAACTCGGCAAACGTAACCTGCGCAATGCATCCCGCGAAAAACGCCACGCGCGCCCGCCGCGTTCCATGGGCAGGAAACGTCTTCCCCAATTCCGGAAAGAAGAATCGGGAATCGATCCGCGGCAGTAGGGCCGCGCGTTCTTCCATATTCATCAAGCGCAGAATTCCCATGCGCCGCGCCAGTGATTCCAGCCCTGATCGCTGATAAAGGCGCAAAACGCGCGCCGCGGAAGCGATTCGCCCGGGATACGGCAATAGCCGCCGGTAAACGAAATCGCGCACAATCCGCGCACCGAGCGGCCGCTTATAATTCTGCTCAATCTGCGCGCGCGCCAGCTCGACGAGCTTTCCGTACTCCACGCCCGAAGGGCACGCCGTCTCGCACGCGCGGCAATCCAGGCAGCGGTCGATGTGCGTCACAAAATCGTCGCCCAGGGCGAGCTGCCCTTGATCGACGAGAGCCATCTGGCGCAGTCGCCCGCGCGGCGAATCAGCCTCCCGTCCCCACAGCCGATAAGTCGGGCAATGGTTCAGACAGAGCCCGCAATGAACACACCGCGCGTAGTCCTGGTAAAGCGGCCGGTCAATGTCGGAGAAGCCGCTCTTTTGTTTCTTCTCGGCGGTTTCGGTGTCAACTGGAGAATCGTGGTGAGCCAATTCCTCAATCCTGAGCCGAGCGTTCATGCATTGATATACGCATGGGCCGTTTCTGTGTTCCTGATTCAGCGCCGTAGGCGCCGCACAACCTAGCCCGGTGCGCGAGCGCTGGGAAACAATGCCAAATATGAAAGAGCACCGTAGGTGCGGCACAAGCCGCTAAGCACGAATTAGGCACCGGCTTGATATTCGATATGCCCGTCACCCTAAATCCCTCCCACGAAGCGCCCGGGCGCAAGAATCCCTTGCGGATCAAACACGGACTTAATCTTGCGCATCAGTGGCAAATCCGGCCGCTCCGGCCCCCAAACGTTTAGGGCGCTTTTCCACTCGCCCGGACACCACGGGATCGTCGAATTTCCGCCGAGCCTCGCGCAGTCTTCGTGAATACGATTCGTCGCCCCAGCCACACACTTCATGAATTTCTCGTCCCGAGCATCGGGAAGCAGCGCGACATAAATTACACCAATTCCGCGCGCCACCGCGGCCCAAGGCAGGGAATGATCGTCCGCGGCATGCATCGCAGCCGCAATCGCATGCTCCAAGTGTTCCGGCAGCACGGATAGTTTCATGATCGTGCACGCCGCCGATGACTCGAGCGCGATCGGCACGAACTCCCGCACGCGCCCAAAGGCCGCGGCCACCGCGCTCGGTGTCTTATCGTCGCCGATCCTCGCAAAATGCGTGCCTCCCGCGCTCTCGGCCATCGCACGCAATTCGTTCTCACAACGGTCGAGAACGTCATCGTTTCCCGAAAAGCCCGTCGCAAGCGTCCAGCCATTGCGGGAAAGCAAACCATCAGGCAATTCGTTCGGCTCAATGCGCCGCGCCGCATCGCCCGAAAAAAGATCGGCAACGTGCGAGCTCAAAATGTCGAAAGTGATCGGCCGCAGCGCCGAAGTCGCAACGCTATCGCGGCACGCGAGAGCATCGGCCGCATGGGCAAAATGCGCCGCAAATCCGCGCACCGGTTGCGGAGAAGGGAACGTCCGCAAGTTGATTTTCGTTATGATGCCGAGCGTCCCGAGCGACCCAATCAGCAGCTTGTGCAGATCGTAGCCGGTCACGTTTTTAACAACGCGTCCGCCGCTTTTCCCCGCGACGCCATCGCCGGTGACGAATTCCATCCCCAGCACAAAATCCCGCGCTGTCCCATACATCTGCCGGAGCGGCCCTTCAACACCCGACGCGAACGTCCCGCCCACCGTCGCGCGTGTCATGAATGGCGCGCCATGCGGCAAAAATTGCCCGTGCTCGTTAAGGCTCCGTTGCAGATTGCAAATCGGCACGCCAGGCTCAACGCTCAACGTTAGGTCGCCCGGATCGTAGGCGACAACGCGATTAAGCCGCGTCGCGTCAATCGCGATATCGTAGTGGCGCGGCGCAAGCCCGATCCCAATCTTGGTCCGCGCCCCGCAAGCCACAATGGCGAGATTCTCGCTCCCGGCAAACTTCACAATCTCGACAATTTCTTCCGGGGAAGACGGCCGAACCGCGGCCGAAGGCGTCAGGCCGTCAATCGTATAACCTACAAGCTTTTCGGGATCACTCGTCAAAGCGCCGCCGCTCACGATTCCTTCGAGCCGCGAAATCGCCCCGCGCGCGGGACTATTCATGCGACGGAAACCTCGCTCGGCGCGCCCCTGAGTGGCCGCGAGTGAATCTCTCCGCAACCCTTTTTCGACGGGAAAATCTTCTCGGGATTCAGCAGCCCCGCCGGATTGAACGCGTTGCGCACACGCTTCATCAATTCCAGTTCGGCCTCGCTGAACATCAGCGGCATCAGCCGATCTTTTTCCATCCCAACGCCGTGCTCGCCAGTAATCGTCCCGCCGGCCGCAACGCAATATTCGATGATTTCGTCGGACGCCGCCACCGCGCGCCGAAACTGATCCTTGTCTCGCGGGTCAAACGGCACAATCGGATGCAAATTTCCATCGCCAGCGTGAAAAATATTCCCGATCTCGAATCCGTATTTTTTTCCGATCTCTTCGATACGCCGCAGCGTCGCCGGAAGCTTCGTTCGCGGAATCACGCCGTCTTGCACGTAATAGCAGGGACTGAGCCGCCCCACAGCGGCAAATGCATTCTTGCGGCCCTTCCAGAGCAGATCGCGCTCCTTCGAGTCTTTCGCCGCGCGAACTTCCCGGGCGTTATGTGCGCGGCAAACTTCTCCCACCTTCTGCACCTGCGCCGCAGCCGCTTCTCGCAAACCGTCCACGTCAATCAGCAGCACCGCCGCGCTATCGACCGGATATCCCGCGTGAATATACGCTTCGATCGCGCGCAACGACCATCCATCGAGCATTTCGCACGCCGCAGGCGTAATTCCGCGCGCGGTCAGTTCGGCCACCGTCTCCGTCGCATCTTCCACGCGATCGAAAATCGCGAGCAGCGTCTTCGTCTCCTCCGGCAAACGCGTGAGCTTTACCGTAATTTCAGTCACCAGCCCGAGCGTCCCCTCGGAACCGACAAACAGCCCAGTCAAATCGTAGCCGGTCGCATCCACGGCCGAACCGCCGATGCGAACGAGTTCGCCCGTCGGCAACACAACCTGCATCCCGAGCACGTGGTTCGTCGTCACGCCGTAAGCCAGCGTGTGCGGCCCGCCGGAATTCTCCGAGACGTTCCCGCCGATCGTGCACGCCTTCTGGCTCGAAGGGTCGGGCGCGAAATGCAATCCGAGATGCGCGACTGCAGCGCTCAAATCCGAATTCACCACACCCGGCTGTACCGAGGCTCGTTGATTTTTCGCATCCACCTGCAAAATCCGGTTCATCCGCGAAAAAACGGTGAGAATTCCGCCCGTCCGCGCCAACGCGCCGCCAGAGAGCCCCGTTCCCGCGCCACGTCCCACCAGCGGTGTCTGAAAACGATTCGCGAGCGCAACGATTCCCACAACCTGCTCGGTATTCTGGGGGAATACGACGCAATCCGGCCGGCCTATTTCGACGGAACCGTCATACTCATAGAGAAGAAGATCCTCCGCCTTGTGGAGGACGTTATCGGAGCCGAGCAGTTTCTGGAGCTCGCCCAGAAGTTTCGCATCCATGCTGAAACCATCTCACAAAATCGCGCGGAATGCGACTCCCAGGCAAGGTACTCGCGGTATGGAAATAATGGGAATGCAGGGGCTCATGCCTGCTCGCCGATAGGCGGGCTCGCTGCGCCCCTCAGGTGCCGCCGAGCAGACTACGTCGTGTGAAAAAACTACACTTCGTCATCTGAGCGGGTCCGCCGAAGCGGACACGCGAAGGACCCCTCTTGCTTTTGTCCAGGCGGGCCAATTACGCCCAGCTATACCCCAAATTCTTCAACGGCAGCGCCCGAATCCGCTCTCCAGTCGCCGCAAAAATCGCGTTCGCAATTGCCGGCAGGACCGGAGGCAACGCTGGTTCGCCCAATCCCGTCGGCGAATATTCCGTCACGAGGAAATCGATCTGGATTTCCGGCGCCGCCTGATTCATCCGCACCGGCTGCACCTCGACGAAGTTGCTCTGCACCGCGGCGCCTTTCTCG
>DATEME010000736.1:0-8491 GCA_035275865.1 Candidatus Acidiferrales bacterium
ATGATGCGAAGACGCGGTTCGGCTCCCATGGCGGAAAACATATCGGCATACTTTGCGACCTGTGCGGCGGTTCTCTTGGCACCAGCCATATTTCTATATTTGCAGAAATATAGTTTCCCAGTCAAGACCATTCCAGTCGGCCAATGGATCAATCTGTTTTCTGCTTGCAGAAATATGCTGCTTCCCTTCTCCGATCCGCCGTAATGCTACAATCATCTTTCTCCGATGGCCGCTTTCGGCGCAATTTCAGCGACACTCGTATCCATTCAGGTCGGCACGCCCAAAAGCTACGGCCGCGAAACTGCATCGGATCCGAACGATCTGCCCTGGACCACGAGCTTTTTCAAGTCAGTCGTGAATGGACCCGTATTCACGCGCTTCACAAATCTCGACGGCGACCGCCAAGCCGACCTTGAGAGTCACGGCGGCGCAGACAAGGCCGTGCTCGCCTACAGCGCCGATCATTATCCAAAATGGCGTGAAGAACTCGGGATAGCGGACATGCCTTACGGCGCCTTCGGCGAAAATCTCACTATTGCCGGACTGGGCGAGGAATCGGTCTGCATCGGCGACCGCTATCGGATTGGCGCGGCCACTTTCGAAGTAAGCCAGCCGCGCCAGCCCTGTTGGAAACTTGCGCGGCGTTGGCGCATGCACAAATTGACGGGAATCGTGGTCGCGAACGGCCGGACTGGTTGGTATTTTCGTGTGCTCGAAGAAGGACTGATTGAAGCGGGAATGTCCGTCTCGCTGCTCGAACGATCTAATCCCGAATGGGCGGTTGCGCGAGCGAATCAGATCATCCATCACCGCAAAAACGATCTCGCGCTTACGCTCGAACTCGCCGCCGTGCCTCGCCTCTCCAAGGCCTGGGCTCGCGGATTAAGCGAACGCGCCGCTCATCTACGTGCGACCACTCTTTCCGCCTAGATTTCTTCCTTCGAGCGAACGCAGAGGCATTATCGCCTCTATCACAGCACGCCTCGGGCGACTTGACTACTCGCGGACATTACGAGAGCCTAGCGCCGACGAGACGAGTGGATGGCGAGCGAGAACTATACTGGGCAAACGGTTGCTTCGCTGATAGGAGCCGCCGAGGGAGGCGACCGGGCGGCCGCGAAAGCACTGTTCGCGGCACTCTACGCGGAACTGCACAGGCTGGCCAAATGCGAGCTCGCGCGCCAGGGATTTCCTGTCAGCCTGAGCGCCACGACACTTCTCCACCAGGCATACCTGGATATGTCGGAACGCGAAGGGCCTTCCTTTCCTGACCGTGCCCGCTTCATGGGTTATGCCGTGCGCGCGATGCGGGGCCTGATCATCGATCATGCCCGCCACCGGCAAGCGCAGAAGCGCGGCGGTCAATTCGAAATCACGTCTCTCGTTCCGGAGACGCATGACGTTCACGTGGCCGTCGATGACAAGGAACTCGAGCGGCTGAGCGCGGCGCTCGACGAGCTTGCGGAAATCGAATCTCCTCTGGCCGAGATCGTCAACTTGAAGTTCTTCTGCGGCTTCTCGTTTGCAGAGATCGCGGCAATGAAGGGCATCTCCGAACGCACAGCACAGCGACATTGGGAGAAGGCCCGCGTGTACCTTCACCGCAGCATGAGCGCGAATCTGGATACCTGAAATATGGCACGCGGAATCACGGCGCAGCTCTGGCGCGAGGTCAGCCCTTATCTCGACGAGGCGCTGGCTTTGCCTGAGGCCGAACGCGCGGTTTGGCTGGAGGCTCTTCGCAAAAGCAAGCCCCATATCGCTGAAGTCGTCTTTACATTCCTTGAAGACCATCGCGCGATGGAAGAGCAGCGCTTTCTTGAGGACTCCCCCGAACAGCCCGGCACCGAGCCCTTTTCAAGGGGCCAGAGCGTCGGCGCATACAGGCTGATCTCGCCCATAGGACAAGGCGGGATGGGAAGGGTGTGGCTCGCCGAACGCAGCGACGGGCGATTCGAACGCCGCGTGGCCGTAAAATTTCTGCAGGTTTCCTTGGGGACACAAGCAGGCACGGAGCGGTTCAAGCGCGAAGGCCACATCCTTGGATCGCTCGTCCATCCGCATATCGCCGAACTGATCGACGCCGGCGTGATGGCTGATGGGCAGCCGTACCTTGTGCTGGAATACGTTGAAGGAGAGGCGATCGATGAATACTGCGATAGTCATTCCCTCGACGTGCGAGACCGCGTACGCATTTTCCTCGATGTGCTCAGCGCTCTGGCGCACGCGCATTCCAGCCTGATCGTTCACCGGGACATCAAGCCTTCCAACGTGCTCGTGAGCAAAGATGGCGAAGTGAAACTTCTCGATTTCGGTATCGCGAAGCTGCTGGCTGATGACACGGATTCTCTGGCGGCGACAGCGCTCACTTTGCAGGGCGGTGCGGCGTTGACGCCTTTGTTCGCGGCACCCGAGCAAGTGATTGGCGCTTCGATCACCACCGCGACAGACGTTTACGCGGCAGGCCTGCTGCTGTACAAAATCCTGACCGGTCGGCATCCCGCCGGATCTGCCTCGCAATCGACTGCCGATCTGGTCAAGGCCATCGTCGACGTGGAGCCGGCGCGTCCTTCAGAAGCCGTTCGAACCGCTGCAGCCGCTGAAGAAATAAAAAAGCGTTCCACGACTCCGGACAGGCTGACCCGTCAGCTACGCGGCGACCTGGACACGATCTTACTCAAGACCCTCAAAAAATCGCCGACCGAGCGGTATGGCTCGATCACAGCATTTGCTGACGACCTGCGTCGTTATTTGAGGGCGGAACCTATCGCCGCCCGCCCAGATACGCTCGCCTATCGGGCAAGAAAGTTTGTGCGCCGCAATCGCCTCGCGGTCGCGCTTTCTGCCGTAACCGCCGTCGCCATGATTGCCGGCTTAGCCGGTACTCTGATCCAGGCCAGGACCGCCCGCACGCAGCGCGATGCCGCTTTGCGTGCACGTGATCGTGCGGATCGCATAGCAGACTTCATGACAGGAATTTTTGAAGTTTCCGATCCCAAGGAGAACGTCGGCCAGGCCGTAACTGCGCGGGAGGTTCTCGACAAGGCCGCGCAAGATATCAACAACAACTTGAATGAGGCGCCCGAAGTTCGCGCTCAGTTGCTGCACGTGATGGGCCGCGCGTACTTGAATCTCGGTCTTTTCTCACGCGCCGAATCTCTGTATCAAGAAGGCATTCAGACGAGCAAATCGTTCGGAGGAGAAGAAAGCCGCGACACACTCAGCATGACCCACGACCTCGCTTGGGCGATCATGCAACAAGGTCGCATTGCCGAGGCCGAGGGCGTCGAACGGACTCTGCTGGACAATCAGCGCCGCGTTCTTGGAGTGGACGATAACGACACGTTGGCAACGACGGAGGAACTCGCGTTCACAGTCTGTAATGAAGGCAAAGGACAGTGTGCGGAGGGAATCGACCTGACGCAGAAAGTGCTGGAGCGGCAGAAGGTGATTCTCGGTCCTGATGCCCGCTACACACTGGTGACCATGGACAACCTGGCGATCATGCTGGCCAGCGCAAACCGGCTGGATGAAGCCTTGAAGCTCGAGCAGGACTCTTTAGACCGGCATATTCGCGTCTTCGGCACAGACAGCCTGGATACCGTAAACGCCATATTAAATCTGGGCGAATTTCAAAGAGACGCCGGGCATTACGACGACGCTGAGCAAACATTTCAGAGACTTCTTGGGATAGAAAACCGCGCATTCACGCCGGACCAGGGTGAAACGGCAGTCACGAAATACGATCTGGCGTCTGTGATGCTGCGGAAAGGACAGAAGGATGAATCGCTTTCACTGCTTCGCCAGGCGATTGAACACGGGTTGGCTCCCCGAATAGCGCAAGGACTGCCGAAGGATCCGCTGTTCACTTCTCTTCATGCGGATCCCCAATTCGCCGCGCTGGTTGCCGCCGTCCGAACGCGTTCCCAGGCGCAATCTTCGCCCCGAACTAATTGAATTGCCTCTGTCGTCTTTTGCCTGCCGTTTCCGATTACCTAGATGGAAGCGAAAAAGACCGATTGTTCCTAGTCGACGGCCATCTGGCGCGCTCATCCGCAGGGGTGTCCTAGAGTGACTGGCCTATTCGCTAGCAAGCAAGACAGTCGGCAGATCATTGTCTGTGCGGAGGATTCCATGCGTCGTATATTGAACATCGTATTGGCGGCAGGTAGGTCGCGGAAATGGATGGTTCTGATCACCATCTTGAGCGTCGTGGGCGTTGCTTCCGCGGCAATTTTTCCGCGTTTCCTGGTGTTTTTCGATCCCACTGGGCTGATGGGCGCGTACAACGTCAACGGAACCACCGATACGAGAAATCCGTTTTTCCAGAGCCTCGGTACGAACGGCCGCAGCTGCGCGACCTGCCACGTTGCAAGCGACGCCTTTGGGCTTAGCGCGGCGCACGCGCAGCAGGTTTTTGCTGCTACGTCCGGACGAGATCCTCTTTTCGCGGACGTCGACGGCGCCAACTGTCCCGACGCTGCCTCAGGCGATCCCGCTGCTCACAGTATGCTCCTCCACAACGGCCTCTTCCGTATTGCGCTGCAATTGCCTGCCAATGCGGAGTTCCAAATCCGGGCGATACAAGATCCTTATGGCTGCGCAATTATTACGGATCCGATTTCCGGACAGGAAACGGTCTCGGTTTATCGGCGGCCTCTCCCATCCAGCAACTTGACTTACCTGAGCGCGGTGATGATCGACGGACGCGAAACGATAGCACCGCTGAATGACCCATCGACCTTCGCCGCAAATCTCGCGACGGACCTCAGCCATCAGGCCTTGGATGCGACGCTCGGTCACGCGCAAGCGGCCGTTCCGCCCACACCTGAACAACTCGGTGCCATCGTACAATTCGAGTCCGGGCTCTACAGCGCTCAAGTTCTGGATAATCGGGCGGGACTTCTCAGCGCCGGTAAAGCGCAAGGCGGCCCAGAGTCGCTTGCCAAACAACCCTACTATCCAGGCATCAATGACACATTGGGACAAGATCCGAAAGGCAACGCGTTCAATCCCGTCGTGTTCACGCTTTTTTCGTCCTGGCCCAACGAACATGGATGGGGGTCGCGGAGACTGGAGGAGGCGCAGGCTCACATCGCCGCAGGCGAAACGATTTTCGATACGCACCCACTCATGATTTCAAATGTACGCGGTCTGAACGACAATCCCGCCGTCGCCACGGCACTCGGTACAACGCTCCCGGTGCCGCCATTTCAGGGCACCTGCTCCACGTGCCACGACGCTCCCAACGTCGGCGACCACTCTGCCCCTGTTCCTCTCGACATCGGCACGTCCCACGATGCTGGCCAAGAAAGAGATGCTTCTCTCGCCAATGCCCTTTCACAGCTCAGTTCTCCGAATGTGCCCGTGTATGAAATCACAGGATGTCCGAATCCGTTTCCTGACGCGTCTGATCCCAGCGCTCCTTACGTGGCTTACACGACCGACCCCGGCCGTGCATTGATCACGGGACATTGCGCGGACCTCAATCGAATCAAGGGGCCGGTCTTGCACGGACTTGCAGCCCGCGCGCCATATTTTCACAATGGCACCGCGCGAACTTTAGACGAGGTCGTCAACTTCTACAATGAGCGCTTTCAAATGAATCTTACCGACCAAGAAAAAGCGGACTTGGTTGCGTTCCTCAACTCGCTCTGACGGCGTTGTAGCGCAAAATGGGGCGAGGCCACTTCGTCTCGGGTCCAATCATCGGTGTGTTCGAGGGCCCGTTGGACGCAAGCGTCTGCGATTGCCTTCTTTCGGCTTAGCAGCACGCGCCGCAGCCAAAATGCGGCGCGCTGCTACCAACCGGCGATTGCCAGTCGTTTCCTAGCCCCTTCGTGCCATTCCCCAAACCGTCCGTCCGAAATGGATTAGGCTGGATGTATACCGGCGAGCCTCTCGGGTCGAAATCAGGTTATCTGCAACCGCCAACCGTTGTGCGGCTGTAACTCGCCTGAGAACGGGTTCATTACCCGCTTAGCTGTTACTTTCCCCAGCACGCTATGCCCACCCATTCAGCTAGACACAACCTGACGGCTTTTCCGGCGTTCACTGAATAGCGCCGGAGAGCTCGTCCTGATTCACCACGGACACCCCCGGCGGCGGCTGAAAGTGAAATTTCACTTCGGGAATGGGCATATTTTCCTCCCAATTGCCAAAGCGAAATTCCGTCTGAACCTCGCCCGTCTCGTGAATCACCACGCGAACCAGATAATAATTCGGGTTCACTTCGAGGTAGACGCCCTGAAGGTCGCTATTTTGGGAGTCGCCGCGCGGCACACAACGCAATACGTAATCGCCCGCCGAAAGCGGCTTTTCATCGGCGCTCTTTGCCGTCGCCCCGTCGACAATCTGGATCTGCTGGCAAAGTTCGTTTAGGTCGGCCTTACCAGCAAGGAGCGCGACGGGCGTGCGCCAATCGGAACTCTCCTTCACTTTCGCGCGGCTTGCGGTGTGATCAGCAGGAATGTAAAACCACGCGTTCGTGCCATCAACGAGAAAGAGCTTCGTCGTCGGAGATTCGTATTCCCAGCGCATTCTTCCCGGATGCGAAAAATAGACGGTTCCCGATTCCGCAATGCGCCGGCCGCCGCTTTCGCTGTATGACTCGAAAAACGTCGCCCTCAGCGTCTTTGCCTGCTTATAGCGCACCTCTATCCCGTGGACGATCGTACGAACGCTCGGCGCGCTAGACGCGGCCAGCAACACAAGGGCTGAGAACCAACGAAGCAGCATCTATTTCATATTAGCAGCGCCGCTCCCAGATGAAAAATCAGCGCAACGATCAGCAGTGATAGTCCGCGATCATGGAGACTTCCTTGCGTATCGGAAAATTCGCCTCTCTGCAGATCGCCGAAAATTGCTTCACCAGCGATGGATCGAGCCACCCACGCGATACTTCGCTTTCCATCACGGAGATTGCAGCGTCGGAGGCCAACGCCTTCCGATACGGCCTATCCGTTGTCAACGCGTCGTAGACATCGACCACCTGCGTGACGCGCGCCACCAACGGGATATTCTCTCCGATGAGCCCATCCGGATAACCGCTGCCATCAATTCGTTCATGGTGATGGCGGATGATCGGCAACGCGTCGCGAAATGATTTCAGCGGCGCGCAAATGGTTTCTCCCACTACCGGATGTTGCCGCACGACCTCCATTTCAACCGCCGTCAGTGGGCTCGGCTTGAACAAAATAGAATCCGGCACGGCGACTTTGCCGACGTCGTGAAGCAAACTGGCCAGTCGCAATGCCGCCAAATCATCTTCGGGCAGCCCGATGCTCGTTCCCAGCTTCGCACCATACTCGCGGACGCGATCCGAGTGCCCTGCGGACGAGGCGTCCTTCGCGTCAATGCTGCGCGCCAGAGAAAACGCCACCGATTCCGCCTGCTGGTCGATATAAGTTCGCATGTGCATCAGGGACTGCATGCGATTCACCGCCTCCCAGCGCGATGCCGGGCGCGTCCAGAAGTCGTCTACGTCTTGAGACGCCCTGCGCGAGGCATCCGTAGCGGCCGCGCCGGTAAGGATCAAAACAATCGGAGTGAGTTGCGTGAGAGGATCGGATTTCAGCTGCCGGGCCACTTCGAAACCGGCAATATCCGGGAGAGGACCTTCGATCAATACGAAATCGGGCTGAATTTCGGCGCAACGCGCCAAAGCTTCTTTTCCGTTTTCTACCGAGGAGACTTTATAACCAAAATTCGTTAACAGGGCTTCCCAATCAGTTCGGTTTGAGGCATCTGGGTCCACGAGCAGAATCTTGGCGAACATGTGGCTCTCTTTCCCGTAATCTGTGAAGCCAAGGCGCTGGGAGAGCCGTGTTCAGCAGCATTGCGGTTTTGATGGATTTCGATCGACTGCCTATGAATGTGAGTTGCATTTCGGGTCCTTGGATCTTTTCTGCCGCCGAACTATCCTCCGGAGCGGCGATTTCATGGAGCGTTATCGGTGCCAAAACAGGAAAATCCGTAACTCCCGTGCTTGCAGGGGATTTCCCTACAAACGGTACAGGTATTTACCTGATAAGACCAACGCAGATTTTTCAGCGCACGAGGAAAAATTACAGGTGACCGTTTCGCATAAGTACAAGTACTACATGGATTTGCGTGACATTCGTACAGGGAACATCTGAGGAAGCGCTACGGTATTTCCGTCGCTCGTGCATTGCCGGCGACCTTTTTCCGGGCAAGGTCCAGCAGCTTGGCGTCGGTGCAGACTTCGAAGTAGGGCCGCGTTCCCTGCGCGCCGACCTTGCCGCCGGGCAGCAACTGCCGCACAAATCCTTTGCGCACCACGATCGGCTCAAGCGATTCTCCAAGCGGAACCTCGCCAAAATAGAGCTGTACACGTTCTTTGCCCCAGGGCAGCGGGAAATTGCCGCCCATAGGCGCGAGCGAAATCTCGGAACTCAGCTTTTGAAAGCCCTCTTCATTCAACTCGATCCCGTTCATGTTGTAGCGCACGAGCAATTCTTCGCCTTCGTCG
>DATEME010000737.1:0-1053 GCA_035275865.1 Candidatus Acidiferrales bacterium
GCGCTGGGTTTCGCTCTTGTAATCATCATTTTTCTTTATCAACCCGTAAAAGTAGAAGGCACGAGCATGGCGCCGCTGCTGAGCGACCAAGAGCGGATCTTCATCAATAAGTTCATCTATCGTTTCGAGCCGATCGAACGCGGAGATGTGGTCGTTTTCTGGTATCCTTTGGATCGCTCGAAGTCATTCATAAAGCGCGTGATTGGTTTGCCGGGTGACACGGTTGAGATTCGCGATGGGCACTTGTATCTAAACGGCACGGAAATGGCGGAACCTTACGTCCCTTCGAACTATCTGGATGCATCGAGTTATGCGCCGCGGACTCTGGGACCGGACGAATATTTCGTGATGGGAGACCATCGCGACAGCTCGAACGACTCTCGAATGTTTGGGCCTGTGCCGCGGCAATATATTTATGGCAAGGCCGTTTTTGCATATTGGCCCGCAGACCATTTTGGATCGCTGACGTCGCCCTCGACGGTCAGCGCGGCGTCGAAATGACATCTTCCGGAGGACATCACACTGACAGAAGTGCCCGATGGTCGCGCGATACTCGCGCTCGAAGACGGACGCGTCTTTAAAGGCCGCGCGGCGGGTGCTCGCACGCGCCGTGGCGGCGAGGTTGTTTTTAATACCAGCCTAACCGGTTATCAGGAAGTATTTACCGATCCCAGTTACAGCGGGCAGATCGTCTCCCTGACATATCCGCATATTGGAAACGTCGGCACGAACGCCGAGGATGAGGAATCTCCGGCGCCGTATATCGAGGCGCTGGTGGTCCGGGAGTTTTCTCCGCTGGCTTCGAATTACCGCTCCCACGAGACGACCCAGGCTTATCTCGAAAAGCACGGCGTACCCGTAATTTGGGATGTCGATACGCGCGCATTAGTGCGGCACCTGCGGGATGTGGGAGCGCTGCGCGGCGTGGTGTCAACCGATGGCACGCCAGCGGAAGCATTAGTTGCGGAGGCGCGCAAACTTCCTACGATGGCCGGGCAGGAATTGGCGAGCCGTGTTACGTCGCCAAAGATCTACTCGTGGTCGCAAGGGTCA
>DATEME010000738.1:0-3886 GCA_035275865.1 Candidatus Acidiferrales bacterium
AGCTCCAGCCCAACCACAGGATCAGGATTCTCTTTGCTTGCCGTCGGGAAGATGGGCCCCACGGCAATATAATCCGCCGAAGTCGCGTTGGCTTCGCGGAATTGCGTAAGGTTGTGTGTCGAAACGCCTACCCAGCGCGCGGGTCCGACGACGCTCCGCGCGTCCTCGGGCGGCAGATCGTCCTGACCTACGTGGACACCGGACGCGCCTGCGATAGCGGTAATGTCCGGGCGGTCGTTGACGATAAACCGGACCGCCGGGCAGAGCACTGCCGCCAGTTCGCGCGATTGCGCGAAAAGCCTCGCCGCCGTGGCGCGTTTATCGCGAAGCTGCATCAAACTGACGCCCGCAGCCGCCAGATTTTGAGCAAAAGGAACGAGAGGAGTAGAGATCAGCGGCGGATCAAGTATCGCGTAGAGTGCAGGGAACAAGGAGCCTCCGAAAGGAATTTACCACGCCTTGGCTCTGCAGTTTCGCCGGTACTACTTCCTTATGCCGAAAACTGTGGTATATCCATTGTGCCCGCCACCGGCCCGCCCTCGCGACCTGGTACAGCACAGGAGACCAGCATGACTCGCCGGACGTTGCTTTTCTCTTTTTCCTTCGCGTTTACGTTTTTCAGCGCTATCGCAGCTGTGATGCCAGGTGTGGCCAGCGCGGCGAACCAACCGGTGATTGTCGGGACGAAGAGTGCGAGTTGCGCTGCGCAATATCCTACAATCCAGGCAGGCGTCGATGCAGCGTCGCCGGGCGGCGCCGTCCGAATTTGTCCCGGCATTTATAAAGAACAGGTGACCATCACGAAGCCGGTCACGCTGCACGGCGAGAACGCTGTTGTGATTGAACCGTCGAATGTCACGGCTAACGCCACCGGCACGGGGAGTGGGCAGCCGATCGCGGCGATCGTGCTTGTGAAAGATACGACAGACGTTGACATCGACAATGTGATCGTGGACGGGGCGAACAACGGTATATCGGGCTGCTCGCCCGATCTCGTCGGAATTTTCTATCAAAATGCATCCGGCGAAGTGAACCATGCTGCGGTTCGCAATACCATGTTAAGTCCGAGCTTGAACGGCTGCCAAAGCGGGGACGCGATTCTCATTCAGAGCGGCGGCGGAGAAATGTCCATAGTGAACGTCGAGAATAGCAGCGTCCACGATTATCAGAAGAACGGCATTACGGCGAATGAATCAGGCACGCAGGTGCAGATCGATCATAACGTCATAACGGGTATAGGGCCGACCACGGGCGCGACGCAAAACGGCATCCAGATCGGGTTCGGAGCAGCCGGCAGCATCACCGGCAATACCGTGGCGAATAACGTGTGGTCACCCTGCACATCGCTGCAATCCTGTGATAACACAGCTATCGGCATTCTTGTGTTTCAATCGGACAACGTGGTCGTGCAGCGAAACAGGGAAGGCGTTGCGCAGGTGGGAATTGCGATCAATGGAAATCACGCGCAAGTGGAGCACAACCAAGTGTTTGACTCGATGGTCGCGGACGGCGTCGAACTAATCGGAAGCGACAACGAGGCACGCAACAATACGGTCACTCACAGCGATCATGCGGCAATCTTCATTTCCGGAAACGACAATGTGGTGGAACAGAACACGATCGACGAAGCGCCGTTTGGCGTATTGAAAGTCTCCGGCTCGGAGGGCAACGTGATCGCAAACAACCAGTCGTTCAATACCGCGGTGACGGTGCAAGATCCATCTGACGGGACAAGCAAAGCGTCGCCCTACCGCTAACGAACTTTGCCGGCGAGCTAATTTTCGCGCTTCGAATGCGCGGGTTCAGCCGCGACGCGAACCATGGCGGGCCGCAGAACGCGTTCGTGGAACATATAGCCCGGTTGGAGTTCGCTGACTACGGTATTGTCCGGCTGCTCAGTGGTTTCTACGCGGTCAATTGCATGGTGAAAGTGCGGATTAAACTCTTTGCCGACGGATTCGATCCGCACAAGCCCTTGCTTTGAGAGTAAATCCGACAGCTGGCGGCGGATGAGTTCGAAGCCGGTCACGTATTCCGCTGCGGCGGAGTCTGTCTCTGCCGACGCGAGTGCGTTATCAAACGCATCCAGCACGGGTAGCAACGTTTTGATTATGTCCTCGACGCCGCGATGGCGCTCCTGATGGCGTTCTCTCTCGATGCGCTTGCGATAATTCTCAAAATCCGCCTGGCGCCGCAGCAGGGTGTCACGCAATTCGTCTTTTTCCGCCGTGAGCTTGCGAACTTGATCTTCCAAAGGCGATAAGCCCTCGTTTTGTCCCTGCGGTTCACCTGAATCGTTGAATTCTGGTTCGTCGGATTTTTGAGCCAAGATCTTCAGTTCTCCTGCTGGTCTTCTGAAAAGAATTGCGCCATGAAGGCGACCGCTGTAATCACGCGTTCGTAATGCATGCGCATCGGTGCGAGGATTCCCAGCGTCCCCTGCACCTGATCTTTTGAGCTATACGACGCGGACACCAGCGCCAAATGCTTGCCCGCCTGCGACATCTGATCGAGGCCGAGCTCCACGTGTACCGGTTCGGGCGCCTCGATGCAGCCGCTGAGGAGGGCGATCAGCCGGTCCTTTTCCTCAATTGCTTCGAGAAGTTCACGCAGCTGATCCTGGCTTGTGAATCCAACGGTCGAAGCAAACTGCGCCGCGCCGTCGATGAAAACCTTACGCTCGCTCGTGTCCTCGAAAATATTCGAATCGCAGAGGAGCAGTGCGTCGTCGGCGAGCTTGCCGTAGCGTTCGCGCTCGCGTCCAACCTGCGTGCGGAGGTCGGCGCGCATTGCTTCGAGCGTCCAGCCGGAGTAGTGGGCGTTTAGATACGCCGCCACATGGTCGAGCTCTTCCTGTCGAAACGGTTTCTCGGGGCGAATCAGCTTGTCGCGGGTGACGCTGCCTTCCGTGACGAGCACGACCAACACGCGTTCGTCCGGCAGCAGCAGGAACCGGATGTGCTCTACGACACTGCGCGCTAATGGAGGCGAAATGAAGATGCCCAATCCGCGAGAAACGGCGGCGAGTACATGGCTCGCGCGTTCCATCACGGCCTCGGGCGTCTGCGCAGCCGCCAATTCGCGCTTGATCCACTGGCGATCCTCGGGGCTGGCTGTTGCCTGTGCGGCAACCTGCTCGACGAAGAACCGGTATGCGGCAGCGGTCGGCACGCGCCCCGCCGATGTGTGCGGCTGATACAGAAATCCCTCTTCCTCGAGGTCCGCCATCACATTACGGACGGTTGCCGGGCTGAGCGGCTCGATGTGCCGCTTTGCAATATGACGCGAGGAGACGGGCTCGCCCGTTTCGATGTAGACCCGGACGACGTCCGTCAGAATCTGCTGATGACGCCGTTGCTGCAGCACGGTCGAACTCATTCCGCCTAACATCCCCAGGCGCGGCATTCGCTTAACTTCCTATGCGCGCTCATTCCCAAAATTCTAAACGGGCGGTCAAGCCCCGTCAACTTGAGCGGGCTACAGAGAGGCCGTCAGCCCCTAAAGCGCGAAAATTCTCGAATTGAACTCGCTGTCGGCCCAGCGGAGGCACTCGGCAGTGTCTACTTCGAGCCCGCGTTGAGCCAAGCCGCAGAGCACACGCGGAACATACGAGATGAGATCGTCAGCTGCACAGCAGACCCAAGTGTCCCAGGGAGGGCACGAACTGGAATCGTAAAAACCTTTCGATTCGTAGCCGGCAGCTTTGTCGCTGCGGTTCGATTGGGGCTTATATCGAAGGATTTTGCCATCGAGCGCCAAGGGCACGGTTGCATCTGGGCAAGGCCCAGACTCCTTTAGCAAGCGCGCGCGGCTTTCGCAGAGTTCCTCAACTATAGCTTCGCGATCTTCGCGCGTCTTGCACTCAAAGAGATTTCTTGGAGGTTTG
>DATEME010000739.1:0-1666 GCA_035275865.1 Candidatus Acidiferrales bacterium
GGTCCGCCGGCGGCAGCGATGAGCCATCAAATCTGATTACACTGTGCGACGGCTGTCATGCGGCGCATCATCCCAAACTCGCCGCCGGACTAGCTCGCCGTGCAATCGAACGCTGGGCAGTCAGACTAGTCGCTCGATTCAGTCAGATCGAAGGGTACAGGTGCCTGAGTTTGACGCGCGCCTTCGGTGTTGTGAAATGCCAGTTGGCCTTGGCGTGATTGGCATTTCGCTGCTGCTCCCAGGCGGCGATTTCGTCGATGAGGGTTTGCTTGTCCGGGATGCGGCGGTCAAGGCACTGGGACGTTAGGACGGCGAGTTCGGACTCCGCCAGGTCGAGCCAACTGCCGTGCTTTGGGGTGTAATGCCATTCGAAGCGCTCGACCAGGCGTCTGGCCTCGGCGGCGGGGAAGGCCTCGTAAAGTGCCGCCTTGCTATGGATGTTGAGGTTGTCCTGGACCAGGACGATGGTTCGAGCGCGAGGGAAGTGGATATCGGCCAGGTCCTTCAAGACGTGCGCATAATCCACGGCGGTGTGGCGATCGGTGACTTTGACATGGCGCCAGCCCTCGAGCGGGGCAAACATCATGAACAGATTGGCGGTGCCGTTGCGCTCGTACTCGTAGTCGAAGCGTGCCGCGCGGCCCGCTTTCATCGGGATCGGCACGCGC
Organism: Candidatus Acidiferrales bacterium; assembly: GCA_035275865.1. Lineage (GTDB taxonomy): Bacteria > Acidobacteriota > Terriglobia > Acidiferrales > UBA7541 > Palsa-295. Next base: position 669 of record DATEME010000739.1, read on the forward strand.
GTTTCGGCAAGCAGCTGCTTTGAGGTCTCGTCCAGGCAAACCAGCGGACAATCGGGGTCGTGCGGCCGCGTGTACACGGCCAGCACGTCTTCCATCGCAGCTACGAACGCGCTGTTCGCCTTTGGCGGAATGACCCAGCATTGTCGCCGGTGTGGCTTGAGAGCGTTTTTTTTAGCGTCCGCCCGATCGTTGAATCGCTGGCGCGGTCGACGATGCCGAGTTCCACGACCTTGTTCTCCAGCAGCCGCAACGTCCAGCGCACGCGTCCCTTGGGAGGTTTGGAGCAAGCCAGCGCAATCAGCTTGGCCTCTTTCTCGCCATCAAATATCCGTGGCACGGCCGGTGTGGCCCGTTGCTTGCGGCTCAACACCGCCTCCAGGCCCTCTTCCACCAGTTGCTTACGCACCCGGTAAACCATCGACACGCTGGTCTCCAAAGCCTTGATGATCCGGCTGTCACTCCAGCCTTCACCGGCTTCCGAGACATCGGCTTTCAACAAGATTCGCGCCTTCAGTAGCCGTTTCGCCGAGCTCTTTCCTTTCCGGATCAGGGCTTGAAGCTGTTCGCGCTCATCCGCGCTCAAGCGCACCACATATCGCTTTACCGAAATCTCCTTCGTTGCCATGATTCCCTCCGCCGTCAATAATGACGACAAAAGCGAATCACCAAATCCTTTCGAAATGGTTGAAGCGGGCGACTAGGCTGTTCAAGCCCGTTCCCAAGCGTTCGCAACCGTCCGCGCGGTGCTCGGAAACTCTTGAAAATAGGGCTCTTCCGCGTACATCGGTGTTCGTCACCGTTTGTTCTCATCCGATCCCAGCCGGCCGATTTGTTGGTATTTTTGTTGGTATCGTGTTGGTATTGGGAGAACAAACGTTCACGGCGACTTTCGCTTCTCCGAACGAAGGGATTTTGAGCAGATGGCCGGCAAGAATGATGGCGTGTGCGCCAACCCCAAGCAGATCAAGACAGACGTCGACTGCCGAGCCGCGCGGCCG
>DATEME010000740.1:0-4512 GCA_035275865.1 Candidatus Acidiferrales bacterium
GAAGTGCTCTAAAATCCTGAGCGAGCTTTCCGATTACCTCGATCAGGGCATCGACCCGGTGCTCCGAGCTGAAATCGAAGATCACTTGATGAAGTGCAAGGACTGCCGGGTCGTGGTAGACACCACGAAAAAGACCATCGATATTTTTTGCAATTCGGAACCTGCCCCGCTCCCCGACGACGCCCGCCACCGCCTGTACGACGCCCTCCAAAGAAAAATTCGCAGCTGCCGCTGTTAATTGAGTTTGCGCGGCGCGGTCACTCCCGGCTGTGTCAACTTTGCCGGCTCACCCCCGTCGCTTATCGCTCCACATCGGCACTTCCCTCCCAATTCCTTTTTCCCGCGCTAACTCATAAACGCGCGCCGCCGTCGCCACATCCTCCGCGGCAATTCCGACGGACTTAAACAACGTAATCTCCTCCGCATCCTTCCGCCCTTCGACTTTCCCCGCCACAATCTGACTAATCTCACGCACCGATTCCCAACGCGACTCGTCCCCCTCGAACGCCTGAATCAAATCTCCCGCTTCCATCTTCGCCTGTTCGATCGAATCGACCGCGATCACGTCGCACCAAAGCACCGATTTGGCGTCGAGTTCGGCCTTCTGCGAAAAATTTGAGCCTGCCGCATTGATGTGCATGCCCGGCGCAAGCCACTTGCCGTCGACGACCGGCTTGATCGTGTTCGTGATCGTGATCAGGACATCGGCTCCGTTGACCGCCGTCTTGGCCGAATCAACAGGAATCACGGTGACGCCGAGCTTTTCCGACATTTCCTTCGCAAACGCCTCGCGTCGCGCTTTATCGCGGCCAAACGCGCGGATCGTCTCGAATTTTCGCGCCAGCGCCACGGCCTCGAGCTGCGTTCGCGCCTGCAGCCCCGTCCCGATGATTCCCAACGTATGCGCATCCTCGCGAGCCATGAATCGCGTCGCGACGCCGCTCGCCGCACCCGTTCGCACCTGCCCGAGATAATCGCCTTCGATCATCGCGACAAGTTCGCCCGTTTCCGTGCGATAAAGTGGAATCAGAAACCGCGCGCCCTTAGGCGAAGTGGTGTAAAGCTTCATTCCAAGATATCCGGCGCTCGCATCGGACGCGGCCATGTAATGCAGAAAGCTCTTTTCGGCAAAATGCAGCCGCCGCCGAGGCTGCGTCTGCGCCGATCCTTCCGCAAGCCGTCGAAAACACGCCTCAACCGCCTCCATCGCCACCGGCATCGTGAGTATCGCCCGCACATCCGCCTCGGTTAAAAGCAGCGCCATTTGCCAATCCCTCTCGAAGACAATTTTGCCACGCTCGCAAGCCGTTGTGAGCGCCAAAGCGCGAGCCTGGTTGACGAACACTAGAATCTCCGCCCGACGATCGAATCCGCGGCGGCCAAACCGCATTATTTAAAATGCCGTCTGTCACGGCTTTCGAAATCACGCAAAAGCCGTTCCGATGGCGGGCTCGCTGCACACCATGAGAACTCGTCTAGTTTCCGTGCCGCGAATATGACTATAATGAGCCGTAATAGAAATTTTCCGCGGTAAGCTCGCGTGAGGTCGACCGAATGCCCTCTCAGCTAAAGACAAAGACCGCGCAATTCGACGCAACAAAATACCAGGGCATCAGCAGCGACGAGCTAATCCGCATTTATCGCCTCATGTTCACGTCGAGGCGCTTGGACGACCGCGAGATCCAGCTCAAGCGCCAGAACAAGATTTTCTTCCAGGTAAGCGGAGCCGGCCATGAAGCGGTGCAAGTCGTCGCAGGCTTGGTAACGAAGCCCGGCTACGATTGGTTTTTTCCTTATTATCGCGACCGCGCGCTCGCGCTTACACTAGGCGTTACGCCGTACGACATGCTCCTGCAAGCCGTCGGTTCCCGGGAAGATCGAGCCTCAGGCGGCCGCCAGATGCCCTCGCATTGGGGCAATCGCTCGCTGAATATTGTGACGCCCGCTTCGGCGACAGGGACACAATGGCTGCGCGCCGTCGGTGCGGCGGAAACATCGCTCTATTACGAAACCTTTCCAAAAGCTCTCGAGCAAGCACGGAAAGCGCCGATGGGCGACGTCTGGAGTTGGCATCGCGACGAGATCGCGCTCGTTTCGGGAGGCGAAGGCTCGACCAGCGAAGGCGAATTTTACGAAGCGCTTAACGCCGCGAGCCTGCGCCACGCGCCCGTCCTCTTTCTTGTGCAAGACAACGGTTGGGCGATTTCCGTTCCCGTCGAAGCGCAGACTCCCGGCGGCAGCATATCGAAACTTGTCGCGAACGTTCCGCTGTTGCACATCGAGGAATGCGACGGCACCGACCCGCTCCAAAGCTACGCAACCCTCAAACGTGCCGCCGACTATTGCCGCGCCCGCAAAGGCCCTGCGCTGGTTCACGCGCACGTCACGCGCCCATACTCGCATTCGCTTTCTGACGATGAAAAGCTCTACAAAACGCCTGAAGAGCGCGAAGGCGAAACGCATCGTGACGCGGTTCCGCGCTTCGGGCTTTTTCTCGTCCGTGAAGGCATCCTAGAATCGCACGAACTCGAGGAGCTTGAGGCGGAAGTTGAGCGCGAACTTCTCGAAGCGACCGATCGTGCGCTCGCGTCCGAGCCGCCTCCGCCCAGTTCGATCTACGTCAGCGTTTATTCGCCCGATATCGATCCGACCAGCCCGCAATTTGAGAGCCAGCCCAAGCCATCAGCCGAAGCGAACGGCCATCCCAGCGCTCATCCGAAGACGATGGTCGAAATGGTTTCGGCCACGCTGATGGACGAAATGTCGCATGACGAGCGCATCGTCGTTTTTGGCGAAGACGTCGCCGATTGCACGCGCGAAGATCATCTCGGCAGCGTGAAGGGGAAGGGCGGTGTCTTTAAGGCCACGGCCGGCCTGCAGCGCCGATACGGCGGAGCGCGCGTCTTCAATACGCCGATTGCCGAAGCGGCGATTGTCGGCCGCGCCATTGGCATGGCCACGCGAGGGCTGAAGCCTGTCGCCGAAATCCAATTTTTTGACTACATCTGGCCGTCCATGATGCAGTTCCGCACCGAAATGGCCACGCAGCGCTGGCGCTCCGGCGGACACTTCAAGTGCCCCGCGGTCGTGCGCGTTGCGATCGGCGGTTATCTCAGTGGCGGCTCGATTTATCACAGCCAATGCGGCGAGGTTGTGTTCACGCATATTCCCGGGCTGCGCGTTGTAATGCCCTCCACCGCGCAGGACGTTTGCGGCTTGCTGCGCACTGCGATCCGGTGCGACGATCCCGTCCTTTTCCTCGAGCACAAGCATCTGTACCGCCAGCCGTATAATCGCGCTGCGTATCCGGGCCCCGATTACACGATTCCGTTCGGCAAAGCGCGTGTGGCGCGGGAAGGTACGGACGTGACAATCGTCACTTACGGAGCCGTCGTGCATCTCGCAGAATTGGCGGCAACAGAACTGGCGCGCGCCAATGTTTCTGTTGAGGTTCTCGATTTGCGTACGCTTTCGCCTTACGACTGGAACGCGATTGCGGCGAGCGTGCGAAAGACGAACCGCGTGATCGTGGCGTACGAAGATACGCGGTCGTGGGGTTACGGCGCAGAAATCGCCGCGCGAATCGGCGACGAACTCTTTGACGAGCTTGACGCTCCGGTTCGCCGCGTCGCCGCAACGGACACGTTCTGCGCGTACCACCCGAGCCTCGAATTCGAAATTCTGCCGCAAAAGGACGATTTAATTCGCGCGGCCCGCGAATTAGCCGAATACTAGGCGGCACAGCCACTCCTGGCTGCGACCTGCTTTTGAGCGTGCATGCGGGCGATTCTGTGGAGCCGGCGTTCGGACTCAGGCGAATCGCACGAATTGCACGCCTCAGCTTGCAACTTTTCGGCCCGGATATTCGTAGTAAAGGACAGAGCGGCCAAAATCCGCGAGGAGGGAAAATGATTTGCACCCATTGTCAGCGGGAAATCGCCGATTACTCGAATTTCTGCTATTTCTGCGGGGCGCGCCAGATTCGTGCCTCAGACGGTCCTCCGCGCGCACAAAAACGGCTGATGCGCTCGGCTGTAGACCGAAAGATTGGCGGGGTGTGCGGCGGCTTCGCGGAATACCTCGAAGTCGATTCGACGCTCGTACGGCTCGTGTGGCTCGTGGCGATTTTCGTGCCGGTGCCCCTGGGCCTGATCGCCTATCTTGTCGCCTGGATCGTGATGCCGCAGGCGCCGCTGCCGGTGCCTGCCGCGGCCCAAACGCCGCCAACGCCCCAAACACCGCAAGCCGTCTGACGGCCTATCTTGGCGTCGGGCGGTATTGCCGCCAATCGCACAAGGGAGCTTCCCTAAGCCGCCTTCGCCCTGCGCGAGGCGCGGCCGCTGCGTGCGCCGTAAATCACCCGATCCAGCGAGAAAGCTCCGGCGCCGATGCACGCGATCGCAAACGCGCTCGCAGCCATCATCATGGGGAATTCGTAATTGTGCACGGCCATCGGATTCGTAAACATCCCGTGCACGCGCCACAGCGCCACGACCATTTCGCCCGCAAGCA
>DATEME010000741.1:0-3588 GCA_035275865.1 Candidatus Acidiferrales bacterium
TATTGAAATTGGACCCAGCCGCAATTTATCGAGTTCTTCGCTGCTATAAGTCCCGGAAAAGCTGAATCCACGGCCGTTATCATCAATGACGAGAAAAACTTTCGACTCGTCTTGACCTAGTTTTACCACGACGTGGCTGGCGCGCGCATGCTTTTTTACGTTATGAATTGACTCCCTGTATATTTGGAATAACTCCCTGCAAACGCGGTCCGGAAGCCTCAAATTGCGATCTTCGATGAACAAATCGATGGCTAAGTCCTGCTCGCTGCGGAATCGCTCCGCGAAGCCGAACATCAGTTCCCGCATGTCCGCGCTTTCGACGCGCAGCGGCCGCATCTCGGTCACCATGCGACGCAGTTCGTCGCTTTCCTCCTGGATCATCTTTTGCAGATTCCCAAGTTCCGCACCCAGGCCATTGCTGGATTCGGGCAGCTTGCCGCGCAGCACGTTCAGCTGGATCTTCAGGCTCAAAAGCGTCTGCAAAATGCCATCGTGCAGGTCGCGCGAGATGCGGCTGCGCTCTGCTTCGACGGCCCGCGTGCGCAAATTGCGCAGGAGGAAAAGATTTTCCAGCGGCGGCCCCAGATGCCTCACGACCTGGTCGAGCCAGCGCAATTCCTTCTGCGTAAATCGTGGCGAATGAGGGTCGCCGCTTGATTTTTCGGACGCGGATTCGGGCCGGATCAGCAGGACTCGTCCCGCCGGGCGCTTGTCTAATTCGATTGTCGACGCCAGGAGCGAACGCGCGCCCAATTCGCGCTGAGTCGCCTGCGGCGGTGCAGGAATTTCGCGGAATTGCCAGCCGGTGCGGCGGTCCCAACCGAAGCCGTGGCCTTCTCCGTAGCCAAATTCCCATCCCAGGGACACCTCCAGCGAATCGAGCAAAAACGTCTCGCCCCTTTCGAGTGGCAGCGTATCGGGACCGAGCACACTCGTGTCGCCCTGTCTCACCTTCCAGACGAAAATACGTTCCAGTTCTTCATCGCGAACAGCAAGACATGCCATCTCACAATTGAATTCTTGCGCGAGCTCGCCGAGAACCTGCCGGATCGACTCCGTGAGTCCGCGATCAAAGTCAAGCACCGCCGTAATCCGCTCCAGAAAGCGCTGGCGCGACAGATGCTCGCGTTCGCGCGCCCCAAGGAAGCCCATTCCCAGGCCGGAAACGAGCATGCCAAATGCGATCACGATCCAATGCCAAACGCTCTGCCATTGGAATTCTTCCGCCAGCCCCACGCGCACGAGTACGCCGACTGTTGCGACTCCCACCAGAGCAGGGATTTCCTTTGTCTTGCCCCGCGTGGCGAGCGCGAAAACCAAAAATAAAAAGAGGAACCAAAAGGCAGACGCGCTCGGCGTAAGGACCAGGAATGCCAGCAAAACCACGAAATCCGCCGCGAGAGGTATCCTGAAAAACTTTTTGCGTGAAGAATGCTCGACGACAACGCCAATCAATGCCGCGAACAGGTAAACCGATAGAAAAATCACATCCAAGCGGCGCACCGGCTGTTCAGCCGTCTCGAGCAGCGCGACGAGCGACAACGCCACGAGGATGGCGCGCCCGAGCGTCACCTGACGTTCGAGGTAGAACCGTTCTGCGTTTTCGAGAACCATTGCGGAAGGCAAAAGCCCCTAAAAGCATAACAAGGCTTTCCCACGCATAAGGGCGTGCCGAAAGGTCGTGTCATCTTTTGGTAATCGCGTGCAAATGTTGTGGAAAATCCTGGAAATTGGCGTGAAATGACGCCCCGATTCCTTGACACTTGGTGGATAATCTTTTGCAGAAGTTTTTAACCGAGGCTTGGCGGCTTGCCCCAAAGTTACACGCGCAAGGAAGTGGAACGCATTCTGGGAGTAAAGCAGAGTCGCCTTCGCTACTGGGAGCGGCTGCGGCTGATCTATCCCGAAAGCCGCTGGGGTGAACGCTTCTACTCCTTCGGCGACCTTGTCTCGCTGCAAACTCTTCAGCGCCTCACGGAAAACAACGTCCCCGCAAGCCGCGTGAAACGCGCCATCTCTCTTGTTGAGGAGCAGTTTGAAGCTCCGTCATTGCGGCTACATCAGGTTTCCACGATCGAGCGCGGAAGCGAAATCCTGATCGTTCCGCCGGGAGATTCTCGGCCGTTTGACCCGATTCGTCGCCAATGGGGCCTTCCCTTCGAAACCAAGCCCGCGCCGGAAAAAGTTCGCCCCATGACTGCCCGAAGCGCCGAAGAGCTGTTCGAGACGGCCCTGCAACTTGAGGCGCGCCCTGAATCTTTGCCCGACGCGGCGGAACACTATCGCCGTGTGCTGGAGCGCGCTCCGAATTGGATCGAAGCGCACATCAATCTAGGCGTTGCGCTATATCAAATGGGGATGACCGAAGAGGCGCGCGCCGCGTTTCGTTCCGCAGTACAGATCGATCCCGCAAACGGAATCTCGCGTTATAACCTCGGCTGCGTGCTCGAGGAGCAAGGCAAGATGGCAGAGGCCATCGAACATCTGAGCGCCGCCGCGCGCGCCATGCCGACGCACGCCGACGTTCATTTCAACCTGGCGCTGGCGTACGAAAAGAGCGGCGTGCGAGAACTAGCTCGCCACGAATGGGTCCTCTACTTAAGGCATGCACCGAATGGCCCTTGGGCGGAACAAGCGCGGGCTCACCTGAGGCTGTGCTCCGAACGCCGCAAGCCAGCAGAGCCCATTCCGTTTCCAAGCAAAACCAGTCAGCGAAAGCAAGCGGATACCTGAGCCGGCATCCCTCCTTCCGAAACCGTTCCGCGGCTTGTAAAAGCGGCGCCATCAAAAAAACGGTGGTTTTTCTCGATTAGAATCGGAGTTTATATTGAAAGCAGAGGATTTAGCGTCAATTCTAATCGAGGCATCTCGATTAGAATTCTTCGCGGTGCGCCCGCTTCCCTCACGGAACCTCCTCTTCGGTACGACGATCGAGAGTCCCTTTCATGCCACATATATTTTATCAAGCTCTGCAACTTGACAGGTGTGCATGCCTTCACGCAAATAACGGAATTCAAGAGAGTTAACGATGCTTACGCTCGTGATGTGCTTTGTCGAAATAAACCGGACGGGGTCGACAACTGAAGGAGTATGTCACCGGGTTAGACTTCCGACTCGGCCGAAACCAGATCTTCTTGTGGCGCCGATCTCTCAAAGGACAGCAAATCACCAGGTTGGCAATCGAGGGCCTCGCACAGCCGCTCCAGAGTGCTGAAGCGAATGGCTTTTGCGCGACCCGTCTTCAAGACGGAAAGGTTTTGAGGCGTAATTCCGATTTTTTCCGCCAGAGTATTGACGCGCATCTTTCGGCGGGCAAGCATCACGTCGACATTGATGATAATCGCCATATCTTTCCACCTCAGATCGTCAGTTCGTTTTCTTCGCGCAGCTCGGCAGCTGCATCCATGAACCACGAAACGAAAGTGACGATCAGCCCGAGCGCCACAACACCCAATTCCAGATGAATCGACGTCGGCATCTCTTCGCGTGCCAGGAAGAAACACGCGACGACCCAAAGGATATTCGGGACGATCCACAATATACCCGTAATCCCTAATTGCCGAATTTCATGGGCGGCCTCAACTGTGA
>DATEME010000742.1:0-2930 GCA_035275865.1 Candidatus Acidiferrales bacterium
GTGCTGAAGCTATTTGAAATCGTGCAGCCGAGCTTCGCATTTTTCGGCAGGAAAGATGCGCAGCAGCAAGCGTTGATCCGTCGGATGGTGCGCGACCTCGATCTCGACGCGCAGATCGTCACGTGCCCGATCGTGCGGGAAGCCGATGGACTGGCACTTTCTTCCCGCAATGTCTATTTAAGGGGCGATGATCGCCGCGCCGCGACAGTTCTTTATCGCTCACTCGTTGCTTTGCGCGAGCAGATCGATCGCGGCGAACGCGACATCGCGCGGCTGCTGGCGACGATAAGGAAAGCGCTCGCGAGCGAATCGTCGGTTGCGTTAGATTATGCCGAGATTGTCGATGCGGACAATTTCGAGAACGTGATGAATCTGCGAGGGAGTTGCTTTGCGGTGCTCGCAGCGAAGGCCGGCGGAACACGGTTGATCGATAACGCGCTGATCGAGCAGAGCGGCGATCGTTTCGTCGTCAGCCTGTGAAATCGGTGCGCACTCAGCCCTGTTCGACTGCCGCGAGGACTTCGGCTGCGTGGCCTTTAGCCGTCACTTTTTCCCAAACGCGGCGGATCGCGCCATCCGGTCCGATCCAGTACGTGATCCGCGCGATTCCCAGAAAGCTCTTGCCGAGGAAGCTCTTCATGCGTGCGGCATCATACGCGTCGATCACTGTGTGTTCGGTATCCGCGAGCAGAGGGAAATTCAAATTGTACTTCTTCTTGAATTTTGTCTGGGCCTCGGTCGAATCCCCGCTGCAGCCGATGATCGCCGTATTGAGCGCGTCAAATTTCGGAATGCGGTCGCGAAATTCCGTCGCTTCATTTGTGCAACCTGGCGTATTGGCTTTCGGGTAGAAGTAAAGGATTACATTTTTCCCGGTATAATCGCCCAGCGAGACAGTTCGGCCGTCATCGGCCGTGACGCGGAAATTCGGCGCCCGTTCACCCTGTTTTGGCATCTTTTCCATTCCTCACTACTCTTTACGCGAGAAGCCGCTTCAAAATTTCATTTACGGCCTGCGGATTTGCCTGCCCGCGAGTTTCGCGCATCACTTGTCCAACGAAAAACTTGAACACGCCTTCGTTGCCCGCGCGGTATTTCGCGACATTGTCCGGATTCTTCGCAATTACGTCGCGTGCCGCCTTTTCGATCGCCCCCGTATCCGTGATTTGAGCCAAGCCCTCGGCGGTGATGATTTCCGCCGCACCTTTGCCGGTTTCAAACATTTTGGCGAACACTTTCTTCCCGCTCGCCGCGGTGATGTCGCCCTTTTCAACCCGGGCGAGCAATTCGGCTAACGCTGCGGGCTTGACGGGGCATGAGTCGATCTCCTTCCCCGCGTCATTCAAACGCCTCAGCAGTTCGACTGAAATCCAGTTGGCGGCAGCCTTAGCCGGTGCGCCCGCTTTTACGCATGCCTCGAAATAATCGGCAAGCGCACGCGTTGCGGTGAGGACGCCGGCGTCGTAAGCGCTCACTCCATAGTCGCGCAGGAATCTTGCGACCTTCGCCGCCGGTAATTCCGGCATCGCGGAGCGTACATCCGCGATCTCGCGGGCGCTCAGCACGACGGGCAGCAGGTCGGGGTCCGGAAAATAGCGGTAATCGTGGGCAAATTCCTTCGAACGCATCGGTTCGGTGCGCCCTGCGGCAACATTCCAGAGGCGCGTTTCCTGTGCGACCTTGCCGCCGGATTCGAGCAGGCCGATTTGCCGCTCGATTTCGTATTCGAGCGCATGCGTCAGGTAACGAAAGGAGTTCAGATTTTTCACTTCCGCCTTCGTGCCGAACCTCTCCGCGCCGCGCAGCCGGACGCTAACGTTCGCATCGCAGCGCAGCGAGCCCTCTTCCATGTTGCAGCCGCTCACTTCAGTGTATTCGAGGATCTGTTTGAGCGTATTCAGATACGCGTATGCTTCCGCTGGCGTGCGCAAGTCAGGCTCGGACACGATTTCGATCAGCGGCACGCCGCAGCGATTGAAATCGATGTAGCTCCACGCATCCGAATCTGGGAACCCCTCGTGCAGGCTCTTGCCCGCGTCATCTTCCATGTGAAGGCGGGTGATGCCGATGCGCTTCGGTGTGCCGTCGACGGCGATTTCGAGTTCACCGGCCGTCGCCAACGGCAGCTCATACATCGAAATCTGATATCCCTTCGGCAGGTCCGGATAAAAATAATTCTTTCGGGCGAAGATCGACCGGTGTTGCAGCGTGCAACCGAGCGCCAGCGACGCGCGGCACGCGAGCGCGAGCGCTTTCTTGTTCAGCACCGGCAGCGCGCCGGGGAGGCCGAGGCACACGGGGCACGTATTCGAGTTGGGAGGCGCGCCAAATTTCGTGGAGCAGGCGCAGAAAGCCTTCGTTAACGTGCTGAGCTGCGCGTGCACCTCAAGCCCGATCACGGCCTCGTAGTGGGCCATTACCTCGGGCGAAATGTGTGTCGTCTCTTCAACCGTTCGAGCCATAAGACACGGATTATAACATTCGCCACCGAATCGTGTGTTGACCCGCCAATGGCCTTGGAATAGAGTCTCCGCCACGATTCAGACGCAGTTCGCACGCGCGAATATCGCGCACGGAGTTAAGCGCTCGTGAATAACGCCCCATCGAAGGGATATGAAAATACCGTTGTCGGCATACTCTTTTTCACGTGGGGCACGGTCTTTCTCGACCGCATGTCGCAGCTGTATCTCGCGCCTTATTTCGCTCCGGAGTTTCATCTCTCTGAGGCACAGGTGGGATTTCTCGCTTCTGTCGTAGCGGCATCGTGGGCTGTCTCATCGCTCATTTTTGGAGCGGTCTCGGACCGGTTTGGCCGCCGCACGGTCTTGATTCCCGGTGTCTTGATTTTTTCGCTGCTTTCGTGGCTTTCGGGCGTGGCGCGAAGTTTTGAGGAACTGCTCGTTATTCGAGCACTCATGGGAGTGGCCGAG
>DATEME010000743.1:0-12879 GCA_035275865.1 Candidatus Acidiferrales bacterium
TGTCTGTAGAATGCCGCGACCAGTCGCGCGAACCCGTCCTCACCGATCATCGAATAAAGGTTCATTTCATCCATAGGCTTCAAATTCTACCTGATCAGCCTTGCATACCTGACTCGTAAGGGCTTGCATACAGAAGAAACCCGATGGGGCATAGGCATACCAGCATCTTAAGATAATCTTGCCCGCCCTGCCGCCGAATCGCCGGAGCCCCCGGACGCATCGCACCAACTCTCCGCGAACGCGGACTAGAAGTCTCTTTGATCCCGCGTCCACCTTAGCTGCTGCCCGAAATCCCTCTCCATACAACACAACGCAGCCGTTACACGCACCCCAATCCACCTAGAGCGCTGGCCTTAGTGTCCTTTCTCCTCACGCTCCCCGGGCCGGAACAGGTCCTTGACACGCGCCGCTCGATCTCTAATATGGTTGGTGCCCTTTGAAGAACTTAGGCAGGGTGTTGCGCGCATCTTCGCTGCAGCGATTGCTCGCGCGCAGTCGCGCATATCGCGAACCGCAGTCGACGGAAATTAGCGACGCCTTTAGCGATCAGCACAATAGTTCTTATACCAGTCGAAATTTAAGGAGATTTTGAATGGCAAAAATGTTTTTCGAAGCCGATGCCAAACCCAAGGCGCTCGATGGCAAGCGCATCGCCGTGATCGGCTACGGCAGCCAAGGACGCGCGCACGCGATGAACCTGCGCGACAGCGGCTTGAATGTTGTCGTCGGTTTGCGTCCCGGCGGTCCATCAGCCAAGCAAGCGGAAAAAGACGGTTGGGCAATCCTCTCGCCCGCCGACGCCGCCAAGGGCAGCGATGTCGTCATGATGCTCCCTCCGGACATGGCGCAGCCTGCGATCTACAAGAACGAAGTCGCGGCCAGTCTGAAGCTGGGTGCACTGGTCCTCTTCTCGCACGGTTTCAATATCCACTACGGCCAGATCGTTCCCGCAGCTAACGTCGACGTCGCGATGATCGCCCCCAAAGGTCCTGGCGCGCTGGTGCGTCGCCAGTTCGAGGCCGGGCAGGGTGTTCCCTGCCTCATCGCGGTCCATCAGGACGCGACTGGCCAGGCTTTCGACCGCGCGCTTGCCTACGCGCATGGTATCGGCGGCACGCGCCCCGGCGTGATGCAGACCACTTTCGCCGAGGAAACTGAGACCGACCTTTTCGGCGAGCAAGTCGTTCTCTGCGGCGGCCTTCGCGAACTGATCCAGGCTGGATGGGAAACGCTCGTCGCTGCCGGTTATCAACCCGAGGCCGCGTATTTCGAATGTCTCCACGAAGTAAAGCTTATCGTCGACCTGATCTACGAGGGCGGCATTGCCAAAATGCACCACTTCATCAGCGAGACAGCAAAGTTCGGCGACATCACCCGCGGCTCGCGTGTCATCGACGATCGCGTCCGCGAAACCATGAAGAAAATCCTGAAAGAAATTCAGACCGGCCAGTTCGCTCAGGAATGGATCCTCGAAACGCAGGCGGGCCGCCCGATGTACAACAAGCTGCTCGAGCGCGACAAAAATCACCCGATCGAGAAGGTCGGCGCGGAACTGCGCAGCCAGATGTCCTGGCTCAAGCAGGAAGCGACTGCAGCCGGAGGCAAGAAGTAGCGCCCCAGCGGCGGACGACGGCGATGGCAGACAGCGTTCCCTTTCGTCGCATCGCCGTCATCGGTACGGGCCTTATCGGCGGCTCGTTCGGCCTCGCCGTTCGCAAGGAATTCCCTTCAATCGAAATCGTCGGCTCGGATCGCGATTCCGCTTCGCTCGACCGCGCATTCTCGCGCGGTGCTGTGCAGGAAAAAGCGGCCGACCTTGCCCAAGCCGTTCGCGGCGCCCACCTCGTCTACATCGCGCTGCCCGTCAACGCAATCGTCAAGTCCCTTGCTCCAATCGCTTCGGCAGCAGAACCTCACGCCCTCGTCACCGATGCCGGCAGCACCAAAGCTCTGATCGAGCGAGCCGCGCGCGAATGCTTTCGGGGCAAGCCTTCGCTCTTTGTCGGCGGCCATCCCATGGCGGGCAAAGAAAACTCCGGCATCGATAGCGCGGACGCGGACCTCTTCAAAGGCGCGCCCTATGCGCTCATCGCAAATGAAAACAACCTGGATCAGCGCATCACAAATTTCGCCGCGCTGATCAGCGCCATCGGCGCACACGTCGTCTGGTGCGATGCAGAGACGCACGACTGGTCGGTCGGCATCGTTTCGCACCTGCCGCAACTTCTTTCGATCGCGCTCGCGCAAGTGATCCAGGACGAATCCGACGAAACCGGCTTCCCCCTCGCACTCGCCGGCCCGGGCTTGCATGACACGCTCCGCCTCGCAGGTAGCCCATACAGCGTCTGGCGCGACATTCTTGTTGCAAACTCCGATAACGTCGCCCGCGCTCTCAATCGCCTCGGCCAAGCCATCGAACACCTTCAGCAAAATTTGAAATCCAACGAACTGGAAGCCGAATTCCGCGCCGCCAACGATCTTTACAAGCTTCTCCGCAAATAGCAGCGACCCAAAACGTTGCGTTGTGGGGATCGCAAAATACAGCCGCCGCCCCATCGAGTGCAATACGCGCAATCGCCGGAGCGGCGGCCGTCCCTCAGATTTTTTCAGCCCCTAGAATGTAAAGCGCGCGCTCACCTGCAAGCGCCGTGCCTCAGTCCCGTCGGGATTCAACGCATCGCCGCTGCCAGTTCCAAAAGCTCCGGGCCCTGTGGTTGCCACGGCCGTCAGCGCACAAGTGGAAGGAACGGCTGTGCATGACCCAGCTTCAGTAAAGGCCCGTGTGTTCATGCTCGTGGGCGACCAACTGTTGCTGATATTAAATGCCTCGAAGTTAAGATAGAGCTTATATCGTTCGCCGAACGGAAGAATCTTGCTGAGCCGCACGTCATCACGATAGGACGCCGGCTGCCAGACGCTGCTCACAGGCAAAAACGGCACCCGGCCGCTCAACCCATAACCGTTGATCGAAAACGTGTTGAACATCCCAGCCACTGGCGTGCCACTGGTGCTGATTGTCGGGTTCCCGTATGGCCTGGAGCTGTTGATCGTTGTAATCGAGGAAAGCTGCCAGTTGTTCACAAGATATTTGTAGAGCGCGCCATCCCGGCGAACAAATGTGGGCGCCCAGATCCACGACAATGAGAACCGTTGCGGCTGGTCTTCGAGGCCATTGCCATAATCGGCTCTGAAATCCCCATTAATCAACCACGCATTCGCGTTGCTAAGAAAAATATTTTGCGTGGCTTGACCGAAGCCCTGTCCGTCATCAAGTTCGTGTGACCATGTATAGGAAACGTTGGCCTGCAGTCCGTGCGAAAAACGCTTGTTCAGTTGAACAGCTAGCCCATCGTAGAAACTCACTACTCCATTGCCATCCTCATACATACCGCCGAAGTTTGCGTTAGGCCGCTTGCCCGTCACTCCGCCGACGCCGAGTAAGACGGACGTGGTATCTGAGCCGCCTCCAGGCAGCGCATACGTCGCGGTCGTCGTGTTTGTCGGAGGAGGCATGTTCGTGTCGATTGCGCTGTAGAGGTGAATCCCGCGGCTCCAAATTCCGGAAACGGTCAAGGCCAGGCTGGGAGCGAGTTGTCGCTCAATTCCAATGAGCGCCTGCTCGGAATACGGCGCCGAAAAGTTCGGCGCCGCGAATTGGATATTTAAGGCGGACTGTGCGAGTCCTGTCGGTGGGGCAGTCAGAATGTTCGGGAAAACAGGCCCAGCTGTTTTTTGAGATCCGTTGCTGCTCGCCAAACTGATCGCGGTCGTCGTTACGCCGTTTTGAGTGAACAGGTCCTGAAGCGTAGCGCCCATCATGCGGGCATAGAACAGTCCGTAGCCGGCGCGCACGACTGTCTTGTCGTTCAGACGATACGCCAAACCTATGCGGGGCATGAAATTCTTTGCGGGCGAATTAATCGAACATGTGACAGGCGCAGCAGAATTGCACGCTGGCGGCTGGGGTATCTGTGAGTACTCATACCGCAGGCCGATGTTTGCCGTAAGTCGGTCTGTGGCTCTCCATTGGTCTTCTACGTAAAAATCGTAGTCGTTTATCCGCGTGTTGGTGACTGGATTCCCGAACGTTTGGGAAAAAGTGGTCCAATTCTTAGCGCCGGTCGTATTCCCCGAGAAATCCAGCGCAAAATTTGTCAGGTTCGAGTAGCTGTAGCTGCCGTGAGTATTCTGGATAAAAAAGCTGTAGTCGCTGGTCGTGGCAAAATCGACGCCAAATTTGAAAATATGGCGGCCTCGCGTCCACGACAAATCGTCGCCAAATTCATTTCGAGTTTCGCTCGGCTCAATGCGGGGTAGATAATTAGGCGCTCCGAGTGTGACTCCCGCCGCACTCACATCCAGGAATCCCAGACTCCCGTTCAAGGCTGGGTTGAGTTCATCGGACTGGAGGTCCGTGTTCCATCCGTAGCGGAAATTGTTGATCACGCTAGGACTAAGGATCGACATCCATGTAGCCTTCCCGTTCCTCACGCGCACCAAGTCGTTGGCGTTGTTGTTGACGGCTGCGCCCGTCGTGGAGGCCACCGTGGTCTGTTGCAATCCGTTCGGTGAATTGAAATGCAGGTAATTCAAACTGAAGCTAAACGTATTCCTATCGGAAAAATGATAATCGATCCGGCCAAACAATAAATCCTGGTCAACCGTCCGGGGCACATTCCCGAAGAAACGCGGAAGCAGTCCATTGATAGCATTGCACTGAGCGGGAGTCGCCACCGTCGGATCGCACCCATTCGGATGAGTCGCGTCTTTGAGGACGAAGTTGTGAGTTGTCGGACTGATATTCGTGTTCACCAAGCTGTCTACGATGGGTGAATTGCGCCGCGTAAAGTCGCTGTTCAAGAAGAAGAACACTTTGCTCTTCACGATTGGCCCACCGAGGCTGGCCCCTGATTGAAGGCGCCAATCGTCCGGATTGATGCCCCCGGCAAACGCATCTGTCGCGTTGAAATTCTGGTTGCGATAGAAGAAATAGCCCGTGCCATGATAGTCGTTGGTCCCGCTGCGCGTGACGGTGTTGACCACGCCGCCCATGGCGCGGCCATACTCAGCCGAAAAATCCGCCGAAACGACCTGGAACTCTTGCACGGCGTCCTGCGAAATCTGCGACGTGATGCGCGTCCGGCCATTATTTTCGCCGTAGAACTGCTCGGTCGAATCGTTGCCGTCGAGCAGGAACGTGTTGCCGTTCGCAACGCCGCGAAACGTGAGTAGACCGAAGTTCCCGTCATTGGTCACACCGGGCGTCAACAGCGCAAACGTGTCGACGCGCCGGCCGTTGATCGGTAAATCGACGATCTGCTGCGACCCGATCACCTGTGAGACGTCCGTTTTCGTGTCATCCACAAGCGGCGCCGCCCCGACTACCTCCACCTGGGTTGTTGCCGTAGCGATCGTAAGCGGCGCCACGATATTCAGGTTCTGGCCGACGGACAGCGTAATATCTTTCACTTCATAGTGGGCGAATCCCGGCTTGTCGACCGTTACGTCGTATCCGGCCGCAGGTGGCAACGAAGGCGCGTTAAAAAGCCCGCCATCCGAGCTCTGCAGTTCGAGGTGAACGCCGATCGAACCGTTCTCCACCACCACGTTCGCGCCGGCGATCACCGCACCAGCAGGGTCGCGCACAATCCCCGAAATCGACGAAAGACCGGCAGACACCTGAGCGTAGGACGGCACCGCCCCCATCAGAAAAATTGCGGCCCCCGCAAAAATCGACACCAGATAGGAACGCATTACTCTCCCCATAATCCCTCCCCAAGTGGCAGATTATCGATAATCTGTGCCGACTAATAAACCCACCGAATGTTTCAGCAATATTAAAGACCGGCGACGAACAAACAACACACCGTGGCAATCGGATGTCGACAACACCACGGCTAAGGGATTCGCGCAGAAGCAGTGTGGCCCACTGCCTTGCAAAAGATCGTGCCGCAGTATCTAACGATGCTTGAGGGTTGTCAATCGGGGCCCGACTACCGGAGCTATCAGAAAAGGAAATAGCACTGGGCCAAGGGGAACACGCCGCCCGGCTCGCCCACGATCAGATCGCGTTCTACTTTCAGTTCTTCAAATTAAAATTTACTGTCCCACCTTGGCCCGCGGCGCAAACATCGCCACCTTGAATGCGTCCGCCATCATCTTGTAGCCCGCGTCGCCCGGATGCAGCATGTCTGGCGAATCCGCGGCCGCGCTAAACTTCTTCGGATCGGCCGAATCCCGCGTCACCTCGTCGAAATCGACCACCGCGTCAAACTGGCCGCTCGTGCGAATCCAATTATTCGCCGCTTCGCGAATCGCCTCACCCTCATCCTTATAACCACTCGATTCGCCATAGGGCGTGAGCGTGCAGCCAATCACCTTGATGCCGTGCATGTGCGCCGCATTGATCATCTGCCGATACGCCGCGATCAGATCCTCCGCCGAAAACGCCTCCAGTTCACCTCCGCGCCCTTCCGCGGCTGCCGCCTTTGCGCGCATCGCCCCATTGATGTCATTAATCCCTTCCAGCACCGTAATCCACTTCACGCCCGGCACATCCAGCGCCTGCAACCGAAAACGCGAAAGCCCGCTGACGTTGTCGCCGAGAATGCGATTTCCCGAGATGCCTTCGTTCACCACCGCAACATTTCGCGTCGCCGCGTTCGCCTGCAAACGCTCCGCGAGAATTGCGGGCCACATCGCATTCGCGCCGGGCGTTGATTGATCGCCGTCCGTAATCGAGTCGCCAAACGTAACAATCGCCGCCGCATCCGCCGGCGCTGCCACGTCCACGCCTTCAACGTAGTAATAAGCTTCGGTCACGCTCGTCGGATCGGTAATCTCCGCCGCGGACGTGAAATCGCCGGCTCCCGACGTATACGTCGGCTGCAAGCCCAACGGGTGATATGTCGGCGCGCCCGTCTCCTCCGGAAAATAGAGGCTCACCGCGAGTTCGCCCAGCGGAGGAACCGCCAGTTTCACCGGATCGCTCACCAGCGTTTGCCCGGCGTACATCGTCGCCGTCGGCTTTCCGCCGAACGTGAGCGCGCGGTCGCTTCCAGGTACAATCCCGGACGTCCTTGCGTGCAGGGCTACGTGAGCCGCGCCGATCTTCACTGTTTCCGCGCCGAACGCATTGTAAAATCGCAAGCGAATCGTCGATCCGCCGATGCTCGCTCGGAAAAACATCCGCACCGTCTGGTTGTCAAACTTGGATTCAGCGCGCGGCAAATTGTACCGGCGCTGCGGCGCGCTCCCCCCGGCGGCCGTGTTCGAAGTTGGCGCCATCTCCGGCGCAATCGGAATCGGTGTCGCCAACCGGTTTTGCAAAGCCGCCGGGTTTTGGACAGTCGTGGGAGCGATGCTTGCCGCGCCCTGTGCCGTAGCGCCGCCGCTCGTCGCCCCCGGCGGTTGCGCACCGCGCGCCGCAGTCGTGGCTCGTGCGGGCGGGATTCGCGCTGGCGTTTCCGCCGTTCCCCACGTCTCCACCCAATGCAAATTTGCCGGCGCCGCCTTCGTCGTCGCCGTTTGGGCGGCTCCGCTATAGGTCCACGCCAACACCGCCGAGCACGCCACAAGAGAAAAACTCAAAACTCCCGCTCTCACTCGCATCACAAAACCCCTCCGTTCGCCGCGCATCCGGTCCAGCACTTTTTACCACGTTTCGGCCGAGTTGGCACAGATCCGGGTGCGGTGTCCCGGCTCAATAATTCTGTCACTCCTTAATGGCTACGAAACAGGTGACATCGAATCCTCGCCTTGGCACGCTCGCGCTATCTCGCCTTTAAGATCATCACCTTCACGAAAAGCTCGTCGCCACCACGTGCTGCACCGCCGCATTGTCGATACAAGCGCCCCTAAAAGATGCGCGCGACTCCTATCCGACGTGAAGGCTCGCCCCTTTGCTTTTCCGCAAATTGCTGGCCGTGCTGACTGGGCGTGTTTTTCTCTCGCGTCTCTGTTATCTTGTCCACCGCGTTTCAATTCGCTGTCATCCGGCGCGAAGCGACAATTCAATTTCCAGATTCGCCGATGACCTCTAAGATGAAATGCAAATGGATGGGTAAAGGGAATCAATGTCAGGCAGAGATTCAGCCCTTCGGCGCAAGCGGTTTGCCAGCGTCTTCACCGACGCTCAGTTCTGGGTACCTGTCGGCGTACTTGTAGCAGGTCTTCTTCTTCTGGAGTGGATACGTTAAAAAATGCCCGCTCCTCCCGTCGCCGACGTGACGCTTTCTGCCCGCTCCCGCACTCTCCAGCTTCTCGGCATCTTCTCGGGAATCACCGCTGGAGCATGGCTCGGCGCCGCGGAAGCGCCCACAAAACTCGTCACACTCGGCCTCTCGCCCATGGTCATCTCGCTCGTCATGGTGCTGGGAGTTTTTCTGGCGCGCTGGAGCCTTCCCGCGCTAATCCTTGGTACCGGTTCCATCCGTGCGGACGTCGGCCGGGCGCCTCACCTCATCGTATGGGCGATTCTTGCCGGCTGCCTCTGGGCCGTCGCCAACACACTCACCGTCTATGCCGTACGCGACATCGGCCTCAGCATCGCCTTTCCTTTGTGGAATTCGAATTCGCTCCTTGGCATTCTCTGGGGCGTTCTCTTCTTCAATGAACTTCGCGGTTCGGGTCTTAGCCGCTGGCTAGGCGTTCTCGGCGGCGCGCTCGTGATGTGCGTGGGCGCAGCCATCCTCGCCATCGCCTCCTCGGGCGTGCACACTGCCGGAGCAAATCCCGCACACGGCGTGCTCGCCGCTCTCGGAGCCGGCCTCCTCTGGGGCACGATGTATATCCCTTACCGCAAAGCTTATCTCTCGGGCATGAACCCGCTCAGCTTCGTCACGTTCTTCACTATCGGTGAAGTCGCCATGATGTCCGCGCTTTCTTTCAGCACCCTCGGCGCGCGGCAACTTTTCGCCGAACTATCTTCTGCTCGCGGAGTTGTCTTCTGGCTCATGCTCGGCGGTTTCATTTGGGTCATCGGCGATCTCTTTCAACAGTACGCCGCAAAATACGTGGGCATCAGCCGCGGCATTCCGCTCTCCAACACCAATCAACTCTGGGGCCTTCTCTGGGGTGTGCTCGTCTTCGGCGAACTTCACGGTCGCAGCGCAACAACGTACTCGCAGGTGATCGGCGGCTCGCTCCTCATGATTCTGGGAGTAGGCGCCATCGCTTTCTCCAGCCCCACGCAGCAAGAAAACTCGCGATGGCGCGCCGCGGCGCAACGCGAATCCGTGCGGTACGGCCTTTCCTTCGATTTCGTCGAAGCTCGACTCGAGGGTCGCCAATCCTCCGGCGAACCGCCGCCTTCTCGCAGCCTACTTGACTGGTTTTTCGTCGCGCTCGCCACTGCAGTCTTCATCTACTTTGCCTCGATTGCGGAAATCCCCAACATTCCGGCGGATTGGAAACCTGCGGCCTTGCTCACCTCTGTTTCGCTGGTTTTGCTAGCCTCCTGCGGCGTTTACCTCTGGAGGATCACTCGCTTTCAATGAGCGCTGCCTCACAAGTCGATGTCGTTGGCGTGGGACTCAACGCTACTGACACGTTGATTCCCCTCGCCGAATTTCCTGCGCGCGGCTCCAAAGTCGAATTCGAATCCGCGTCCATCCTCCCCGGCGGAGAAGTCGCAAGCGCGATGGTCGCCTGCCAAACCTGGGGTCTTCGAACCCGCTACGTCGGCAAATTCGGCGACGACTATGCCGCTCACATCCATCGCGCTGCTTTCGAACATGCCAGCGTCGAAACGCATCTCTTCACCGCGCCCGGTTGCCCGAGCTATCAATCTTTCATCATTATCGACGCCACAGGCGAACGCACCGTTCTGCGTCGCCATGACGATCGGCTCTCACTCCAGCCCGCCGACCTTCACCGCGACTGGATTACTTCCGCTCGCGCGCTCCTCGTCGACGGGCACGATACTTCCGCTGCACTCCAAGCTGCACAGTGGGCGCGGACCGCGAAAATCCCCGTCATTGCCGACCTCGACACGCTGTATCCCTGCATCGACACGCTCCTTCCCGAAATCGACTACCTTGTCGCCAGCAACGACATCCCCGGCCTGATCTCCGGCAAATCCGATCTCCCCAAAGCGCTCGAAATCGCACAAAAAAGATTCGTGAACAAGCTCACCGCCGCCACACTCGGGCACGACGGCGTTCTCGCCTTCGACGGCTCTCAGTTTTTCTATTCGCCCGCCTTCAATGTTCATGTGGCGGACACGACCGGCGCAGGCGATATTTTTCACGCGGCCTTTCTCTACGCACTCCTCCAGAACTGGACCACCCAGCGCCAGCTTGAATTTGCCTGCGCGGCAGCCGCTCTCAATTGCACAGCTGTCGGCGCGCGAGGCAACATCGCGCCGATGGCGGAAATCAAGCGACTCATCGCGACAGGCGCGCGCCATCCTTCGATTTTCAGCTTTTCGTCGACTCAAACGAGCAATCGCTAGCGGGCAATTCGCCTTCGTGGTTCAGTAACCGCTCTGCAGTTGCACGAATATCCGGAACCAACCAGCGGAAGAGAAATGTTGCGACGATTGCTGCGATTAGCTGCGCAATGATGAAAGGAATCACGTCTGCCGGGCGGATGCCCGCGAACGTGTCACTGAGGCAACGAGCTATCGTCACCGCAGGATTCGCAAACGAAGTTGAGGCAGTGAACCAATAAGCCGATGTGATGTAGGCTCCGACGGCGACCGGAACTGCGTCCGAGCGGGATCTGGAGCAGCCCCAAATGACGGAAATCAGGCCGAACGTCGCGACAAATTCACTGAAGACTTGTGCCGGGCCGCTTCTTGCATGTTGCGATAACGAAATTAGCGGCAACCCGAACATGAGATGCACCGTAATCGTACCGGCTACCGCTCCGATGCACTGCGCGCCAATGTAAGGAACAACTTCGCGCAAGGCGATTCCGCCTTCCATGGCGACGGCCAATGTGACGGCAGGATTCAAATGCGCCCCCGACACCGGCCCGAACGTGAGAAGCAGCACGACGAGAACTGCGCTCGTTGCAATCGTGTTCGCGAGCAGCGCAATGGCGACGATTCCGGCGGCTAGCCTCTCGCCCATGATCCCGGATCCCACGACAGCCGCCACGAGGAATCCAGTCCCGAGAAACTCCGCCGCAATCCGTCGCGAGAGCGTCTCTTTCATTCTTTGCCGATCCGCTCGACCTCGCGCTCGATCGCCATACGGTCGAGGCTTCCTAGCGGGAGAGAGAGAAAAAGACTGATGCGGCGATCGAGCATGGAGTACGCGTCACAAAATGCACGCTCAATCTGCTCATGCGAGCCGGCGACCGAAGCCGGATCAGGAATGCCCCAGTGCGCCGTCATCGGCTGGCCGGGCCAGACCGGGCAGACTTCTTTGGCAGCGTTGTCACAAACTGTGAAGACAAAACCCATTTTCGGCGCGCTTGGCCGGGCGAACTCGTTCCAACTCTTGCTTCGTGCGCCCTCCGTCGGCATGCCCGCAAGCTCCAATTGCTTCAACGCCTCGGGACGGACTCGCCCCGTCGGCATACTTCCGGCGCTGAAAGCCGTGAAATTCGGCCGGCCCTTCCGGTTGAGGATGGCTTCGGCCATGATCGAGCGCGCTGAATTGCCCGTGCAGAGAAACAACACGTTGTAGTGGTCTTTCATGGCCGGCAGCACGCCGGCACGCAGCGTTGCTGCGGCTTCGTGGCGCGCACGAACGCGCTCATGAATTTGCCGTCGACTTTGGGCACGATGGCATCTACGTCGATTTCGTGACCGGCGAGGAATTCGCGAGCATCCTCGATGCGATAGACGCGCGTCGGCTCCATCTCAATTTGCTCGAATCCGGTAGCGCCGAGCTTTGACCGATATTCGTTTTCGTCGAGCGCACCGGCAATGCAGCCGACCCACAGCAAGACGCTCCTGCGGATATCCGGAAGAATTTCGCCGCGAGTCACGACATCCGAGACCGCGAGGCGCCCGCCGGGCTTTAACACGCGGAACGCTTCGCGGAGAACGCGATCTTTGTCAGCGGACAGATTGATCACGCAATTCGAAATGATTACGTCAACCGAGTTGTCGGGCAGCGGAATATTCTCGATCTCGCCTTTGAGAAACTCCACGTTTTCGATGTTGGATTTCCTCTTATTTTCGTTGGCAAGCGTGAGCATTTCGTCCGTCATATCGAGGCCGTAAGCCTTGCCGGTGGGGCCGACGCGCTTCGCTGAGAGAAGGACATCAATGCCGCCGCCCGATCCAAGATCAAGAACGATCTCACCCGCCTTGAGCTGCGCCAGTGCGGCAGGATTGCCGCACCCCAGCGATGCCGTCACTGCGGAATCGGGAATCCCTCTTGTTTGCGCGGCATCGTAGAGGTCGGCGGTGATCAGATCGGCGTTACTGCCGCAGCACCCGCTCGTGGCAATTTTCAGTGCCGCCTGACCATACCTTTCCCTCACGACCTCCTTGATATCTGTCGTTCCCATGCGACCTCCTATCTGCAAATCTGAACAACCGCCTCGGGGCTGAGGGCTTTGTTTCGCGTGCAGCATTCGGCATATAGAAATTGAAGGAGTTCTTGCAGCGCGTCGGTGTTGGCCGTGTAGTGAAGAAACGTGCTATCACGGCGAACGCTGACCAAATCTTCGGATTTCAACTTGTCAAGGTGATGAGAAAGGGTCGAGTTGGGAATATCCAGCTCTTGCTGGATGTCGCCGACGACCATCCCGTCGGGGTGAGCGGACAAAAGAAGCTGCATGATGCGAAGACGCGGTTCGGCTCCCATGGCGGAAAACATATCGGCATACTTTGCGACCTGTGCGGCGGTTCTCTTGGCACCAGCCATATTTCTATATTTGCAGAAATATAGTTTCCCAGTCAAGACCATTCCAGTCGGC
>DATEME010000744.1:0-6323 GCA_035275865.1 Candidatus Acidiferrales bacterium
TGCGGCCGCAGCCAATCAGCCCGCCGCACACCCCAGTAGCACAACAGGGAAACCACACCAAAAATCGCAACATATCTCGTGCGCATGTTCCTCCTTCGACACCTTCGCCGGCCCAATTTGGCGGGAGTATACTACGCCAGCGAATGAAGAGTAGTTAGTGGTCGGAACCTCAGCCCCGACAAAAGGCGCGATCAAATAAGGGGCCTTAGCCCTGACGAATTGCTGTTTGCCGTAACCCTATTTCCCGCGCGGTTGCGGAACGCCCGTCACTTCTCACTGCTTCGAGCGGCCGCGTTCCATGGCTTGGCAGAGTTTGCGCATGCCTTCGGGAATTCCAACTTCCAACGCTTGACCAACCGTGTCTACGTACATTGACGCTCTCTCGCCAGAAAGGCTCACCCGCAGTGTGATGCGTGTCCTCCGCCCTTCCATATCCTCAAAGGCGTACGCAAATCTAGCGACGGCGCCGGGAGCTGAAAACTCCAAAACTGCTCTTCTTCCCGGCTCTAGCTCTGCAATTCGCCACTCGAGCCGCCCCGAACTCTTGGTTTGCGTAGCGCCCACAGCGCCCGCAGCGAAGGGGCCATGCAGTTCCACCGAAACCACATCGGAATCAAGTTTCCAGTTATCGACGTTCGTCCAAAACTTCCACGCAAACTCGCGCGAAACGGAGCACTCGACCGTGTGTTCGAACGCCCACGCATTGCTCATGTCACTCATGAAACGCTCCGAATTGGCGGAGCCACTCACCTTCCCCGCGCAATGATCAACGTAATGTCGTCGCTCTGTTCCTTCGGCGCAAATTTCCTCACGTCATCCACGATCGCATTCACCATCGCCGAAGCATTTAGCTCACGATGTCGCCCGAGCGACTCAACCAATCGCTTCTCGCCAAATTCCTCGCCCGCCGGGCCAAACGCCTCGGTCACGCCATCCGTGTAAACTGCAAGCACGTCTCCCACACCCAGGTAACGTTCGCAGACCGCGCACTCCCAGACATCGAAAAGCCCCAACACAGTCGCCGTCGATTCCAGCCGCTCGACGCAACTATCCGTTCGCATCAGGACCGCAGGTAGATGCCCGCAATTCGCATAGCGCAACTTCCGCGCCCGGTCATCGTATTCAGCAAAAAACAGCGTCGCATATGCGCCATCGGCTGTGTTCTCGAAAAATAGACGGTTCACCGCTTGTAGAAATTGCTCCGGATGCTCTAGCGCGACTGCGCACTGGCTTCGCACGCTCGCCTGCAAATTCGCCATAAGCAATGCGCCGCCGATTCCCTTGCCTGAAATATCGCCGATCACGAGCCCCACGCGTTCGCGGCCCAAATTCAGGAAATCGTAATAGTCTCCGCCGACCGCTCGCGCCTGGCTGCAGATTCCCGCGTACTCAAGAGTCCGGAGCACCGGCAGGTTTTGCGGAAAAAGACGCGCCTGCACCTGTTTCGCGATTTCGATTTCCTGCAGGGCGCGTTGTTGAAATTCTCTCCGCTCGGCGATCTCGCGCCTCCGCTCCTCAATCTGTCGTGTCGACTCATCGAAGCCAAGAAGCATGAACGCATTCCCGTCCGGGTCTTCAAATTGGCTGGAAGTCCCACCCCAAGTCGACGTCCGCGGCGCAGCGCGAAATTTCACGCCGCGCGAACTCCATAATTCATACGTCGCATTCACGTCGTCGGTAATGAACGCAATCTCACTCGCCATCCCGATCTGGTTGTGTTGGGGCGAGTCTTCCGCGGGCGCTGACAACACCAAAACCGCGCTCCCATCCGGCGGAGCCACGGCCACCCATCGCTCGGTCGGCATGAACTTCACGTCCGCCACCAGCCTGAACCCGAGTTGGTCCACATAGAACCGGATACTGCGGTCCTGATTCCGAACAAAAACTGTCGACTTGAAAATCCGGATGTAAGGCTCGTCGCGTCGTTCCGTTTCGGGATCGAGAGGATCGACCCACCGAGTCGTCGAAGGGCTGCTCATCGCGGGATTATAAGACGGGAAGGAAGGTCATCGTGAAAATAAGCAGTTTTAGGGTGCCAACTCGGCCATTTCGGGGCACTTTAAGCAATTTTATGGCGCAAAACGCGCGAATTTTGGCACTTTTTTGTCGTGTTTTCTGTCGTTTTGAAACGCAACGCGCGCGATCGTTTGGGTCAAAATCAATGCGCCTTTTGCGGCAGCGTCCACGCGAATAGCACGCCGCCGGCCGCCGAGAGAACGTATTGCCGCCCATCCAGCGTGTACGTAACCGGCGAGTTTTCAACGTGTCCCACGCTCGAATGCCACAACGTCGTCCCGTCGCTAGTGCGCAGCGCCATAAAATTCCGCGCAGCATCTCCAGTAAACGTCAGCCCCGAATCCGTCGTCAGCACTCCCGAGCCGCTGCCCTCGCCGATAGCATGCGTCCACTTTATCTTCCCCGTCTGATAATCAATCGCCTCAACTTTTCCGATCCCCAGCAGCCCGTAATCCGCGCCGGCCCAACCGTACGCGCCGTCCTCAGGTTTATAGAAATAAATGCCATAGCTGTCGTCCGCGCTCACAATGAAGAGACCGGTTTTCGGATCGAAACTTGGCGAACGATAATTCGTCGCGCCGCCTTCGTCCGGCGAAACGAGCCGTCCGTCGCGCGCCGGCTCTTTTTCCGGATTCGGTATGGGCTGCCCCTTATCGTCAAGTCCCTTCGCCCAATTCGCCGCCGCAAACGGCTCAGTCAGAAGGCTCTTTCCATTCGTGCGATCGAGCACGAAAAAATATCCGTTGCGCGAAGCCTGCATCAGCATCTTTCGCGGCTGCCCTTTGAAAGTTCCGTCCGCGAGTATCGGTACCTCGACGGCGTCCCAGTCGTGCGTGTCGTGCGGCGATGCCTGGAAGCCCCAAACCAATTTTCCTGTATCCGGATTCAGCGCCACGATGCTGCACGTCCACTCGTTATTCCCTGGCCGCACACTTCCGTTCAGGGTCGGCGTCGGATTCCCCGTCCCCCAATACAGCAAGTTGAGCTCAGGGTCATACGTCCCGGTGATCCATGTGTTTCCGCCAGTTGTCGCGTTGGGAGTTCCTGCGGGCGGTGTGCTGTACCAAGTCCATTGCGTCTTGCCCGTTTCGGGATCGATGGACTTGAGCATTCCCGGCAAATTGTCGAAGTCACCGGAAAGTCCCACGAGCACGTGATCGTGCACAACGAGTGGCGCCTCCGTCGACCAATAACCTCTCTGAGCGTCGCCGATGACCACATTCCACCGCACCTCACCCGTTTTGGCATCGAGCGACACAAGATGCGCGTCCGGCGTCGTCAAATAGAGCCAATCTTTGTAAACGCCGACGCCGCGGTGCCCGATGTGGAACGCTTTGTTCGGCGGATAGGCGTATTGCCAAATCATTCGCCCAGATCGCGCATCCACAGCCCACAAATGATCCGGCGCCGAAATGTACAAGACACCATCGACAAGAATCGGCGTCGATTTAAGTGAAACCTGCATCCCAGGTTCGAACGCCCATGCGAGCCCCAGGTCCGCCACATTCGCGGGCGTGATTTGCGTCAGCGGACTGTGCCTGTCTCCTGTGTAATCTCCGTTCGCCGTCGGCCAGCTATCCGTAGGACGGTTCACAAGCGACGCCGGATCGACGCCCTGCGTTCGCGCCGTTCCTGCAACGGTCAATACGCCCGCGAGTGCAAGCGCTAGCGCTAGATAGAGTTCATTGCGAATCAGCTTCATCGGCGATCCCTTTACTTCAGAGTTTGCAAATAGGCGAGAACGTTGTGCATCTCGTCGTCGGTGTACTTCCCAAGCAGATCGACGTGCGCCTGCAGCGGATCGTTCACGGTGTACTTCACGGCATTTGTCGGCCAGGAGCGGTAACGTCCCGCCACATCACGGAGTGCAATCGTGAACTCGTCGCGGTAAGCCAGCTTGCCCGTCACCGTCTTTCCATCAGGCTGCGTCACGGTAACGGTTGCGACGGGCGCCGCGCCTCTCCCACCAGCCGGATAGAGCATTCGCTGCAACAGCGTCAGCCCTTGGAGCCGCGTTGCGATACCGGCAAGATCGCCGGTCGCCGAGTGGCACGTCGTGCATTTCCCTTCGCCATCAAAGAACGCTTTGCCCGCCTCGGCATTTCCTGTCGCGAGATCCTCTGGGCTAACGTGTTGGCGTCCGCCTTGTTCCGACTCCGCTTTCGTCTTTTGATCGTGAATGAACCCGACAACGGCCGCCAAATCCTGATCCGAAAGATTGAATGATGGCATCCCCTTGTCGACACGCCCGCCGCGCACCACGGGCCCGATCTGATCGCCACGCACGTCGGCTGCAACGACTGCCGAACGAGTGAGGTCCGGTCCCGTTTCTCCGCCGCCTGCATCGCGGCCATGACAAAACGCACAATTCTGTTGAAACACGGCTTGGCCCGCATCGATTTGCGCTTGCGAATACGTCTGCGGTGTAGCCGTGGGCGGGGGCGCTTGCGAGGCTGGGCTTTCGGTGGAAGGTATGCGCGGTCGCGGAGCTTGCGGCGCAGCCTGGCCACGCGCGCGCAGAGCAGCCACCGTTGTCAAGCCTAACGCAAACGTCAGCGTGCCAATGCCAATCAGTCTTGTGACTTTCATCTCCACCCCGCAATTATTCCGGGGCAGAATTTAGTCTCAATCGAGGAGAAAAGCAAGCATCGTTTACGTTAACGTACGCGATTTATGCCATTTAACTCTTCATCGTCCGTTTGAGTTCGCGCAGCGACCGCCTTTATCTACCAGGTGGGAAGGTCATCCGCTTGCCTTGTCCGCCATCCTGCGGAGCTGCCGCAAAAAGCCCGCACCGTGTGGAATGGCGCCGCCAAAATTTTCGGCGATGGTCTGCCCCATGTCCGCCAGCGTCGACCGTATTCCCAGATTCGTGCCGCCGGCAACGCCCGGGCTGAATGCAAGGATCGGGACATATTCGCGCGAATGGTCCGTCGTCGGATTCACCGGATCGGGATCGCATCCATGATCCGCCGTGATGAGGAGCAGATCCGACGCTTTCATCTTTCGCACGAACGGGCCAAGCAGCTCGTCAAATTCCTCAAGCGACCGGGCGAAGCCTTCCACCTCTTTGCGATGGCCGTAAAGCATGTCGAAATCGACGAGATTCGCAAAAATCAGCCCGCGTTGTTCGCGCGTAAGCGCCTCGGTGAGTTTCGCCATTCCGTCCGCATTATTTTTGGTCGTGACGTAATTGCCGACCCCACGACCGTTGTAAATGTCGTGAATTTTTCCGATGCCGAAGACCGCCACGCCGAGTTCCCCGAGCACATCGAGCAACATCGGCCGCGGCGGCTCGACCGCATAGTCGTGGCGCCGCTCCGTGCGTCGGAAATTTCCCGCCGCTGTGCCCACGAAGGGCCGCGCGATCACCCGGCCGACGCGATTCGGCCCGTCGCATAACGCACGTGCTATTTCGCATTCGCGGTATAGCTCGGCAATCGGAATCACGTCTTCGTGGGCCGCGATTTGGAAGACGCTGTCGCCCGACGTATATACGATCGGGAAGCCGGTTCGGACGTGCTCTTCGCCAAGCTCCTTGATAATTTCGGTTCCTGACGCTGGTTTATTGCCCAAGGTCCGGCGGCCGATGCGGCGCTCGAATTCGGCAATGAGGTCTTTCGGAAATCCGTTGGGATAAACCGGGAAAGCCTGATCGAGCCAGATGCCCGCCATTTCCCAATGTCCGGTGGTCGTGTCTTTCCCCGGCGAGACCGTCGCGCCCTTGCCGTACGCGCCCGTCGGCTTGGGGGCGGGCGTGAGGTGGGCCAGCGGCTTGATATTTGCCAGGCCCATCGCGACTAGATTCGGCAAGCGCAAAGGACGCGAGCGCGCGATGTGCCCAATTGTGTCGCGCCCGACATCGCCATATTGCGCGGCATCCGGAAGTTCGCCGATGCCGACGCTATCGAGAACGATCCAGATTACGCGTTCAAATCCTGGCTTCGTCGCATTCATGTTTCGGGCCTTTTGTACTGTAGTTGAACCATCGGCGACGCGGCAAGGCACAGCAAGCGTGCGCCCCTACGGCCCCAACTCCTGACACGGCGCGCAGTGCGGTGCGGACTTCCCCACCCTGTTGTATTAAAGGAGACGCAAGCGGCGGGGTTCGGTTGACACGCTGCATCGACATATGTAGACTTGTGGACGTGAAAAAGACACCGCGACTTTCGCCGCAAACCATTCGCGTTCTCGAGCGCTTCGCTTCGCGTCCGTCGGCTTGGCAATACGGCTATGAACTCAGCCGCGAAACGCGCCTCAAATCGGGAACGCTCTACCCAATCCTGATGCGTCTGGCCAAATATGGC
>DATEME010000745.1:0-3486 GCA_035275865.1 Candidatus Acidiferrales bacterium
CAGCGCCTCAAGCTCCACGTGCTTCAGCGCCCTGCGCTCAAGCCATATCGCGATACTCAGCGTAAGAAAGAAAAGCACGCCGATGAAAATGAGAATGCGATCGATTTCAAGGGGTGGGTATTCGCTGCTGAAGGTGACAAAGGCAATTGCACCGAGCAAAAACAAGCCGGTGCGATTCAAAAGCCTCTTCCGAAGCATCAGCTCCGCCGCGGACGGCTCGAGGCCGCAGGCGTCGCAAACTTCTGTTTCTCTTTCCGCGCCGCAATTCAAGCACCGCGTCATTCGGTTTCCCAAGCGCTCGCAACCGCAAGACTATTAGACACCGAAAATCGTGAAATGGTGAGTTCGGTCATGCAGAAAGAAACACATGCAAACGCTCGCCAGATTCATTTCTGCATTTGACGAACGCTGCTCGGTTGTTGTGCGAGGCAAACCATCGTTTCGTTGCGGCCGCTGGCGAGCATCTGGCAATCGATCTCCTGTGCGCTGCGAACGGCTTCGTTGTAATTGGCGCCCGAAGCCGTCGCGCAATGCGTTCCGCCTTTGAACGCCATGCAGACTTCGTATTCCACCTGAGTCTGCCGCATCGAAAGATAAATCAGCACTCCAAAAAACGCGATACCACCCACCACAATGATCCACCGCATCGACTTGGATTTTTTCGGCATGCTATGTTTGCTTACGCCCTCAAACGGCTCCTGACGCATTCGCGCCAGGGCTTTCTTTTTTCCTATCAGCTTTTCGCCGTTCCAGCTCGCGCCCGATTACGCCGCGTACAGGTGGCGAAATTTCAGCTAACTTCGCCAAATCGGTCAGATCGCGCCATGTAAGATCGCCCACGAACGTCTGCACGCACTCCGCGGGCACAAGCGGGTTGCGCACTAGCGCCACGCGAACATTATATAGACAGGACCATTTCGGGTGCGTTGCAATTGTCGCAACAACCGCGTCCTTCAAACCATCTTTCGCAAGCGTCTTTAGCACCTGGCTTTCAGTCAGAAACCCGTTCGCGAGCGCCAGTTTGATCGCTTGCGGATGTCCTTCAGTCAAAATGGCGGCAGCCACACGCGACGGTCCGCGCCGTGCCAGCGTCAATTTTTCGCCGATCGGAAGATGCGGTATGCGCGCAAGGATCGATTCCTCGGCAAGCCGCTTAACATCAGGCGGAGCGGCCGGCAAAAAACAGAGCCGCACCAAATTAAAGAGAAACAGCTGCCGGACCGCCGCCATCGCGACGCGCCTCGGCGAATGCGGATGCTGCGCGAGCCGCAACCGAACGCTCTCGCAGCCCATCCATTTACCCTTTTCCGCTTCCGCCACAGCCGCCAAAACGACCCGCGAAACATCCGGGCGTGCGGCTAAAAGTTCCGCGTGCTTTTCTTGAAAATTGGAATTTTCGAGCAGAGCGGACAGGATTTTCTCGTCGGCTTCGTAAAGGAGCGAATTGATTTCGTCCCCCGACGCTGCGCGGGCATACTCGATGAGTACTTCTCCTTCAGGCAGCATTTCCCTTTGCACGCACCTCGCGCACGGCCATGCGCACGGCAGCTTCGGCCGGCGAGACATCAATCCCAATGAACCGTGCTTGGGGCATCAATTTGCCGGCTTCCGTTTCGATAGCCGCGTCGAAAAATTTCGAGTGTCCGTAAACGCCGCCCCATTTTGCGACATCGAACGCGCGCTCGCTCCATCCAAGTTCGTTCGCGACAGCCAGCGCCAAACCAGCCAGCGAACCGGCAGCTTGCGTCAAAATCCGCTGCGAAACGGCGTCATTCTTATCGGCAAGTTGCGCCACAAACGGAAAGATCTTCGGAAACACATCGTCGGCGTTCTTAGACACAGCCTCAAGCAGAATCGTCCAATCGCGCCATTGATGCGGCGAAATAATCTTCTTCGTCAGCGCGGTTTCTGGGCCGCGATGCTCGTCGGCCAGCGAAACAGCCCGCACCGCCTCGCGCCCAATGTCGAACGCGCTGCCTTCGTCACTAAACCACGGCCCTCGCCCACCGGCCCGGGCGGTACGACCGTTTGCATCGCGTCCAAACGCCGCCGAGCCTGTTCCTGCAAGCAGCAAAATCCCTTCGCCGCCGCCAAAAGCGGCTTCGAGCGCGATCTCAAGATCGGTCGTTACACGGATTTCAGCGTGCGGAAAGCTCCGCTCGAAATAAGTCCTCACGCGACGCACCACTCCCGGCCGTCCCGCGCCCCCCAATCCTGCGCAGACGCCGGCGATCCGGTCCGCAGTAATCTTCTGCCGCGCCATCACCGAATCCGCTGCCTCGCCCAGCGCAAACCACGCCTTCATGTACCCCGCGCGAAGCGGATTCGACGGGCCCGTTGTCGCGCGGGCAAGCACATTTCCTTCTTCATCCGCGAGAAGGCATTCGGTTTTCGTGCCGCCGCCGTCAAATCCCAGGATGTACGTTGCGCCATCGCCGCTCTTTTTCTGATGCATAGGTCCTTCCTGTAATTGACGCCTTTCTGTTAGCATCGCGCGACTGCAAAAAGCGGCGCCATGCGCATCAGCCCTGTCGATCTACTAATTATCGTGGCTTACCTCGCCGGAGTCACGCTGTTTGGCGCAATGTTCCGGCGCGGACAGCAGACCGTTCGCGATTATTTTCTCGGTGGCCGCACGGCTCCCTGGTGGGCGCTGGCTTGCTCCATCGTCGCCACCGAAACCTCCACACTCACCATCATCGGGACTCCGGCAATCGCGTACGCGGGTAACCTTGGTTTCCTACAATTGGTCCTGGGCTATGTCGTTGCAAGGGTAATCTTATGCGTGGTCTTGGTACCGCAGTATTTCCAGGGCGAATTCTACACCGCCTACCAGCTTTTAGAGAAGCGATTTGGCCGGAGGATGAAGCGTGCCGCTTCGGCCGTGTTCTTGGCCACGCGAGCGCTTGCCGAAGGAGTCCGCATCTCGGCCATCGGAAAAGTTTTCAGCGTCGCTTTCGGTTTCGGCGATCGCGCTTCGATCGCCGCGATCACCGCGCTCACACTTTTTTACACCTTCGAAGGCGGCATGCGCGCCGTGATCTGGACGGACGTGATGCAGTTCGCGCTTTACATCCTCGGTTCGATCGCCGCCTTTTTCGTTCTATTGCACAAAATTCCCGGCGGATGGAGCACCGTAACGCATGCGGCGGCTGCGGGTGGAAAATTCAGCGTGTTCGATTTCAGCTTCAGCCTCACGCAGAGTTACACCTTCTGGTCGGGACTGATCGGCGGCACGTTTCTAACGATGGCCAGCCACGGCGTCGATCAGACGATTGTCCAGCGCCTGCTTGCCGCGCGCAGCGAACGCGAAAGCAAAATCGCGCTGATTTCAAGCGGACTGATTGTGTTCGTGCAATTCGCGCTGTTTCTCGTGATCGGCGTAATGCTCTTCGTATTCGCGCAACATTACGCGTTGCCGATTCCTGAGGGCGATACGGACCGTATTTTCCCCGCATTCATCGTGCACGAAATGCCGGTTGGCGT
>DATEME010000746.1:0-3572 GCA_035275865.1 Candidatus Acidiferrales bacterium
CCGAGAGTGAGTTGGACCGGGGATGCTTCGAGCACCCTTGATTGTGCCAATGACCTTCGCGGTCTGGAGCACGCTTTATAGAATTCCCTATAGAAGCATCCCACGCCGGCGGCGCTGCTGGGAGGAATACATGGAAGTAATGTATCCGCGCTGTGCCGGTCTGGACGTGCACAAGGAGACGGTGGTTGCGTGCGTGCGCATTGTAGCGGGCGGCGAGGTATCGCGCTCAGTGCGGACGTTCGCGACGACGACGGCGAGCCTGATCGAGTTGGGCGAGTGGCTGGAAGTGAACGGCTGCACGCATGTGGCGATGGAAGCGACCGGGGTGTACTGGAAGCCGGTGTGGCAGGTACTGGCGGATGGTGCCTTCGAACTCATTTTGGCAAACGCGGCACAGGTGAAGAGCGTGCCTGGTCGCAAGACCGACGTAAATGATGCCACATGGCTTTCGGAGTTGTTGGCGCACGGGTTGGTGCGGGCGAGCTTCGTGCCGGAGCCTGCAATCCAGGAGCTACGGGGGCTGCTGCGCACTCGCAAGCAGCTGGTGCGGGAAAAGGCCAGCCACGTGCAACGCCTGCAGAAGACGTTGGAGGAAGCCAATATCAAGATTGAATCGGTGCTTTCCGACGTGATGGGGCGCAGCGGCCGGGCAATGATTCAAGCGCTGATCGATGGCGAGACTGATCCTGCCAAACTGGCTGCACTTGCACATTGGAAGGTGCGTGCGTCGGCGGCAACCCTGCGCGAAGCGTTGCATGGACGCATTAAACGTCACCATCGTTTTCTGCTTAGACTGCATCTGCAACAGGTCGACGCGCTCGATGCCGCCATTGCCGAGATCGACCGGGAGGCCGATGCCGGGCTTGCTTGCTTTCGCGACGCTGTCAAACAGTTAAGTACTATCCCAGGGGTCAGTGAACTGAGCGCCCAGGTCATCCTGTCGGAGATTGGCACCGACATGGGCCGGTTCGCCACCGCTGCACATCTGCGCTCCTGGGCTGGCCTGTGTCCGCGCAACGACGAAAGTGCCGGCAAGCGCCGGTCGACTCGCCTGCGCCGGGGAGCTCCCTGGCTGAAGGCCATGCTCGTTCAATGCGCTTGGGCGGCCGCGCGCACCAAGGCCACCTACCTGCATGCGCAATTCGTGCGATTGCGCGGTCGACGCGGACCGAAGAAAGCGATCTGCGCTGTCGCCGCCTCCATCCTCACGGCCGTCTATCACATGCTCAAAGACGGCACGTTCTATGAAGATCTCGGAGCCGCTCACTTCGATCGTCGGCGGCCCGAGATGCAAGCGCGCCGCCTCGTCAAACGCCTCTCCGAACTCGGCTTTTCCGTCGAACTCAAGCCCGTGGCGGCCATCACATGAGCCATCAGTTTCTTTATAGACGGCGCGAGTTCATCACGCTCATCAGCGGCGCAGCGGCCGCGTGGCCACAGGCAGCGCGGGCACAGCAAGCGGCTATGCCAGTGATTGGATTCCTCAACAGCGAGTCGCCCGGCCCCCTCGCACAGCTCGTCTCCGCGTTTCATCGGGGCCTGAATGAAACCGGCTACGTTGAGGGTAAGAACGTCATCATCGAATACCGTTGGGCGAGAGGTCGATATGACCGACTGCGGGAGATGGCGGCCGACCTCGTCGGCCGTCGGGTTGCGGTGATTGTCACGACCGGCGCGTCCCCTTCGCTGCTTGCAGCGAGGGGCGCGACCAGAGAGATTCCGACGGTCTTAATCTCTGGCGAACCGATGCAGGACGGCATCGTCGTCAGTTTCAATCGGCCTGGCCGCAACGCAACAGGAGTAAGCTTGTTTACCGACGCGCTGTCGGCAAAGCGGCTAGACCTTGTCCGCGAGCTAATTCCTAACGCCACCGTGATTGCCCTGCTCGTCGACCCAAACAGTAGGGAATCCATGATCAAGTCAAGTGAAGTGCAAGAGGCGGCTCAAGCCATCGGGCAGCGAATTATTGTCTCGAAGGCCGGTAGCGAACTGGACCTGCTTCCCGCCTTCGCCGGCACACCGGCAGCGCTCCTGATTGCCGGTTCGCCGTTTTTTACAAGACGGCGCGATCAACTGGTCGCGTTGGCGGCGCAGTACGCGGTACCCACAGTTTACGAGTGGCGCGAGTTCACAACAGCGGGCGGCCTTATAAGCTACGGCCCCAGCCTTACTGACGCATATCGCCAAGTTGGCGTTTACACTGCCCGCATTCTCCACGGGGACAAGCCGGCTGATCTTCCCGTTCAGCAGCCAACGAAGTTCGAAATGGCTATCAACCTCAAAGCCGCCAAGGCCCTGGACCTCGACGTTCCGCCAACGCTGCTCGCCCGCGCCGACGAGGTGATCGAATGAACACGACGGCGGCTCAGTCGTTGCTCGGCGGCTCCAGGGTGACATGGCCGCTCGCCGCTAGCGTCATACGGCCATGACATCGCCGTTGACGGAGAATACCGGAACTCGACCGCTATTCGCTTGGACGAAGGTCAAGTTTCTGAGGTAATTGATTGTGCCCAGCGGACTCGGTGAAATATCAAGATCACTGTGGTGTTGTAACCGAAGGTCCCGCCAACTGGACCGCTCACTTAAGGAGGAAAAACATGTTGGGTAAGTTTCTCGCCATTGCGATGCTTTCACTCGCGTTCACCGCGTCGGCCGGTGCGCACGCTCCACAAGTCGAGAAGAACGTTTCGATGAAAATGGCGCTCATGATCATTGAGGGCGCGCTCGAGCAATGCACAAAAGATGGCTATAAGGTTTCCGTCGTGGTCGTTGATAAGGCTGGCAATGTCGCTGCGTCCGTCCGCGGCGACGGGACCAATCCGCACACCATCGAATTTGGCCGCCTCAAGGCTTATACGGCTCGCACTCGCGGCCAGACCTCGCTTGAGTTCAAGAATCTGACTGATAAGCCGGAGAACGCTTTTCTGAAGCAAATCCCGAACGTGGTTGCGGTGGGTGGCGGCGTGCCGATTAAGGTCGGCAACGAGGTCATCGGCGCGGTCGGCGTCTCCGGGGCCCCTGGCGGCGAAAAGGATGAGGCTTGCGCCAATGCCGGCATCGCCAAGGTAGCTGCGAGCCTGAATTGACCTGAGCTAGCGAGCCGCGGCCCAGCGGCTCGTCTCCCTAGCGAGACGCGGAGAAAAGGCGAGCAAAACCGTCGTGCCATAACTGGCGCGCAATCCTCGCTGTCGCGGACCGAAAGCCCGCGCGCGCCAGCATCTCGATCGCTAGGCCACCCAGAGCTGGCTGCAGGACGAGGTGGCCGAGTTGCGCAAGGAGCTCGCGGCTGCTCGCGCTGAGTTGCACCGCCTGCGTGCCACGCAACGCGATCCCGATGCGACCCTGAACTAGGGCGCGCACCGCTCGTTCTGAACCTTTCCGGTTTTTTCGTCTGGGGCTTTGGCTAGGGTGTCGCGCCGCCCGGCAGCCGCACCGTGAAGACCGAGCCCTTGCCCGGCTCGCTCGTCATGGTCACGTCGCCGCCCATCATGCGCGCGAGCTTGCGGGTGATGGCAAGGCCCAGTCCAGTTCCCCCAAATAACCGCGCAGTGACTGCAGAAACGCTCCGGGCC
>DATEME010000747.1:0-1920 GCA_035275865.1 Candidatus Acidiferrales bacterium
GTGCCTGCGTTGTAACCGCTCAGAACGCCGACTCCGTTTCCGCCTCCCGGTGTAACCGTGCCGTTGCCGCCTCCTCCGCCGCAGCTCACCACGCCAAACATTGCGGCGAACACGAGCAACGCCAGCGCGGCGCTCCAACGCCGTCGCTTGTCATTCAGCAACAGCAGAAACATCGCGGCGCAAATCGTGCAAACGAGCAGCCCAATTCCGAGCGGCGTCCAACGGAATCGAATCCACGGCCCATCTACACTAGCCGGAGGAACGAAACTCGAAATCGAGTTTCCGCAATTCGTCGTTCCGGTGTTGCACGGGGTTGAATTGTTTCCCGTAGTTACATCGCGGAAAATGCACGGACTCGAGTTGGCGACGGGCGTCGATCCGCTGTTGTTGCAGCTTGAGGAGGACTGACCTGCAGCGAGCGAATAGAGCTGCGTGTTGAACGCTGTGCTGCCGTAGCGGCTGCTGTGGTATTGATCCAGCAGCGCCACGATGCCGGCGAAGGCCTGCGCCGAAACGGACGTGCCGCCGTCCGCCGCAAAAAAGAGCGACGATCCCGTGAGCGCGCAAGCGGTCGGCGGGCTCGGCGGGTTGCTGTGGATAAAGGCATCCTCTTCGCAAACGATGTAAAACGTCCCCGAAATGGATCCGTCGCCGCCGAATAAAGAAACATCAGGGATATCGCGGTGGCTATCCGACGGGGTGCCCGTTTGCCACGAAGGCTTCGCGTAACCGCCCGCGCAGTCCGTCGCAGCAAGACCCGTAGGCGCGGCGCAATTGCTGAATCCACCCGAACTGCCGATGGCTACGAGAACGCTCGGTGAGGAATTGGCTGCGTTAACAGAATTGCATGCGTTGAAGATGTTTGACGTGCCGAGGAATGAGGCGAGCTGCGGATTCGTGCACGTGTCGTTGTAAACCGTTTCCGGAATAGGCCCTTTCGCAGACAGGCTGGAGTTGCCGGTGGTCGAATTAGACGAATTCCAGTACGTGGCCGCGCCGCTCGCCGTTGTGTACGTGAATTCCGTGCCGCCCACGGACACGTCGTAAGGCGTGGACGAAGCGCCATTCACTTGCAGGCCAAATTGAGCAGGCGCTGTCGTCGCGTCACAACCCGCAGAGCCATTGTCGCCGGACGCCGTGACGACGGTAATTCCCTGCGTATCGGCTTGCTGCCACAACGTCTTATAGAAGCTATTGGCAGCAGTACCGAGTGCGAGTTCGCACGCCCCGTAGCTGTCCGTGAGGATGGGATCGTTCAGCGTATTCACTGCGTAATATGCAGCGTAATCGCCGCCAAACGTATCTCCGGTGGGCAATCCGCTCTCACCAGCGTTGGTGACACCGTTGCAACTTCCTGCCGTGGGCGCCGCAACCAACTCTACCGTCGCACCGGGAGCAGCTGCGCCGACCCATTCCACATCAAGGATTGCCTCCTGTTCATCCGTATCGGCCGAGCAATTTTGCAGGCCGGGATCTGTAACACCTGGAGGCACAATCACATTGACCATCTGGGCCGGCAAGCCCATCAGAGAGCGGAACTGCTTGTAATCAGCACTGTTGATATTGCTGTCGCTCACGATCGCGACCTTCACGCCGGTACCGTCGCAAGGATTGGCACCGCAGGTTACATTCCCGACTGGCGGCAGATTGTAAATCGTGGCGAAATCGTACGCACCGATGCCATAGCAAGGCGTGTTCGTGCCGTAGCAGCCCGCGTTTGTAAACGTGAATTCAGGACTCACCGGCGTAATTCTGCGGCTCGGCATGTCCATCTTGAAGGCACCGAGCTTGTGGATCATCGGCTTGGGCCGGAAATTATTCAGCCGGTTCACGCCTACGACAATTGGCGCCAGCGCCGAGGGAATCTGCGGATCGCTCGCGTTGGCAAAATGATTCTGCCCGTTCACGCGATAGCTGTGA
>DATEME010000748.1:0-10318 GCA_035275865.1 Candidatus Acidiferrales bacterium
TAGTCGGTCCTCCTCTGCGTCGCCTGGCCCGAAGAGCGATACCCCCGAACACTCATCTTTGGTTTCGTATTTCCGACGGGCTCGGGAAGGGAATGTGGGCGTTCCTCGACCCGCGATTTGAGACGATATACGCCGATGGGGCATACGAGGCGCCGCTGCAACGCGCCCTTTCGTCTCATCTGCATGCGGGTTCTGTCTTCTATGATGTCGGAGCACATATCGGCATCGTTAGCATGTTTGGTGCGCGCCTGGTGGGCGAAAACGGACGTGTCTTTGCATTTGAAGCAGACGGCGACAATGCCGGCCGCATACAGGAAAACTTGCGGCGCAATAAGCTCGATCAGGTAACAGTCGTGCCGGAGGCTGTGTGGTCGTCCACAGGGCGGCTCAGGTTCGGCCGCGCGTCGGCGCATTCGAGCAGGAACCAGGGTGCGGTCGCTACGGACTCGGCAGCGGCTGGGGAAAACACCGTTGAGGTTAACGCTATTTCTCTGGATGAATTTGCCAAAGAACATCCCTCACCGACGCTGATCAAGATTGACGTCGAGGGAGCCGAAGCTGACGTTTTGCGCGGCGGTGTCCAGGTCTTCGCGCAGCAAAAGCCCGTCTTGATCTGCGAAGTCCACCACGCCAGGGCAGCCCAGGACGTCACCCAATGGCTTCGAGAGAGGGATTACGCTTTCGAATGGTTAGAAGACTCGCCTAACCTTCCTCGCCACCTCGTAGCGACGTGGGCAGGGTGAACCCACGTAGAGCAAACCTAAAAGCAGGATCGCCCGCCCAAACGGCAGTCCCTACTAGCCCTTTTTTCTGGAAGACTGAAGTCGATGCGCGTTGGTTGAAGGATCGCGCGCGAATCCCGTTGACACGGTGTCCGTTACAGGATGTAACATAGCGCGAGGCGTTTACGCTGGCGCGTTTGCGTAGGTTCGTTTTTCGCGGACAGCCATTACATATGGACCGCTTAGGAGGGGCCGATGGGCGCACTGATGCAGGATTTGCGTTATGGCTTGCGGATGCTGGCGAAGTCGCCGGGATTTGCGTTGGTAGCGGTGTTGACGCTGGCGCTGGGGATTGGCGCGAACGCAGCGATCTTCCAGTTGATTGACGCCGTGCGCCTGCGGACGCTGCCGGTGCAGGATACATCCACGCTCGCCATCGTGCATCTCGACCGAAATCATTGGGGGCAGGGAAATTTCAACGGGCCGTATTCGGACTTCAGCTTTCCGATGTGGCAGCAGATTCAGCAAAGGCAGCAGGCGTTTTCGTCGATCGCCGTGTGGGGCGGCCAGGGCCTGAATCTGGCGACCGGAGGCCAAGTCGACAATGCGCACGCAATCTGGGTGAGCGGCGAATTTTTCACGGCGCTCGGCGTGAGGCCGGTGTTAGGGCGGCTGATTTCGGATGCGGACGATCAGAAAGGATGCGCGGGCGGCGTCGATCTGAGCTATTCGTTCTGGCAGAAGCGATACGGCGGGGAAGCGAGCGCGATCGGCAAAGTGCTCACGCTGGAAGGGCACTCGTTCCCGATTCTTGGAGTGACACCGCCGAGTTTTTACGGCCTTTCCATCGGCGACCAATTTGATGTGGCGGTGCCGGTGTGTGCCGAGCCGATCATTGGCGGGGAATACAGCCGGATTACGGGAAAGCGTCCGCGCGAAAGCTGGTGGCTGGCGATGATCGGGCGCCTCAAACCCGGATGGGACCTGAAGCGCGCGGCGGCACAACTCAACGTCATCATGCCGGCAGTGCTCAAGGAAACGATTCCGCCGCAATATGACGCCGACGGCGTGAAGCACTATCTGCAGTATAAGTTGCAGGCGCTGCCCGCCGCGAATGGCTTCTCAAATTTGCGCGAGCGGTCTTCGACGCCGCTGTGGCTGCTGCTCGGGCTTTCGGGACTGGTGCTGCTGATTGCGTGCGCGAATCTGGCGAATTTGATGCTTGCGCGCGCCAGCACGAGAGAGCGCGAGATTGCTGTGCGGCTTGCGTTGGGAGCTTCGCGAAGCCGGTTGACCGGACAACTGCTTTCCGAGTGTGCGCTGCTTGCAGTCGCAGGCGCGGTGTGCGGCGGATTGCTCGCGGCGGTGTTGAGCCGTGGGCTGGTCGCAATTTTAAGCAAGCCGAACGATCCGATCTTTCTCGACATGCCAACGGACTGGCGTGTCCTGGGGTTCGCGGCGGCGCTTGCGGTTCTGACAACATTTCTTTTTGGACTTGTGCCCGCGTTTCGCGCGGGGCGCGTGCCGCCGGGATCGGTGCTGAAGACCGGTGGGCGCGGAATGACGGCGGGCCGCGAGCGATTTCGAGTGCAGCGCATCCTGGTGGCGTCGCAGGTGGCGCTTTCGCTCGTGTTGGTCGCGGGCGCGTTGTTATTTGCTCGCAGCTTGCAAAATTTGATGTCGCGCGATCCGGGCTTCGAGCAGGACGGCGTGCTGGTAATGAGCACGGATTTTCAGCGACTGAATCTGCCGGCCGCGCAACGCGAGCCGTTAGTCCGGGAGTTGCTGGAGCGGATCCGCGCGATTCCGGGAGTTGCGGCGGTTGCGGCGGCACAACGGTCGCCGGTTAATGGCAACAGCAGTAACGACGGGATTCTCGCGCAAGATGGAACACCGACGAAAGATTCCGCATGGCTGGACGACATCAGCCCCGGCTATTTCGCGACGATGCAGACGCCGATTCTCTCGGGGCGCGATTTTAACAGCAACGATTCGCTGGGAGCGCCCAAGGTGGCCATCGTGAATCAAGCGTTTGTGAAGAAATTCCTCGATGCGAAAAAACAGCCCGTCGGCCAGCAATTTCGCAAATGGGAAAGTCCCGGCAAACCCGAGCCCTATTACAGCGTGGTAGGCGTGGTGAAAGACGCGACCTACAACGACATGCATATACCGTTTGTGCCGGTGATGTATTTTCCGCGCACGCAACAGGAAGAGCCGGACACGGACGCTACATTTCTGATTCGCTCGGGCATCGGGATGGCGGGGCTGATGCCGTCGTTGAAAGATGCCATGGCGCGTGTGAATCCGGAGATCGATCTCGAGTTCAGAGTGCTGCGAACGCAGATTCGCCAGTCGCTCCTTCAGGATGAGTTGATGGCAACGTTGTGCGCGTTTTTCGGCGGCCTCGCCATATTGCTGGCTGCGATCGGGCTCTACGGAGTGATTTCATACACCGTAGCGCAGCGAACGAACGAGATCGGCATTCGCATGGCGCTCGGAGCGCAGCCGTCGGGCATCGTGCAGCTTATTATCAGGGAAGTTTCCGTCGTGATCGCGGTTGGCGTGGCGGTGGGCATTGTGTTGACGCTGGCGGGGAGCAAAACGGCGAGTTCGCTGCTGTTTGGGCTGAAGCCGCGCGACCCGGTGACGATTGCTGCGGCCGTTTTGATACTGACTACGATTGGCATTGCGGCGAGTGCGATTCCTGCGCGGCGCGCGGCGCGATTGGATCCGATGCAGGCCTTGCGAAACGAGTGAGCAGCCCTAATTCATAGTTCATGACTCGTGTATCGACGAATTCTTTTCCGAAAAGAAAGGCGCGATTCGCAGGTGATCGTCGCCCGCGAATCGCGCCTCACTTCAAGTTACGTGTGCAGTAACCCTCCCGCTAGAACTGCAGACGCAGCGAAAGTTGCATGTTGCGCTCGCTGGTCTTGCTGGTAACCTTCCCAAACGTTGAGCTGGTCGGATCGAAGCTCGGCGCGCTCCAAATGGGATGGTTGAACACGTTGAACGCCTCGGCACGGAACTGGAAATTGACCCGTTCGTTCACCGGAATGGTTTTGAAAAGTCCCATGTTCCAGTTCTGGAAGCCAGGTCCGTGAATAAGGTCGCGAACGCGCTGCGTGTTGAATGTCCCGGCTGTAGGTGGTCGGAAGATTCGCTCATCATCGCCGCCAAATTTCGCGGTGCCGTCGGGGCATGGCGAAGCGCTGACAAGGCACGTTTTGAAGTACTGACCGCTGGATCCGAAGGTTTTAATCATTGCCGGATCGCCGTATAGGTTCCAATACTGGCCATTAACCCCGCATCCATAATTGGCATCCTGGCCGACACCCGCATAATCGTTGGAACCCGCAACGCCGCAAGGCGTGCCCGTTTGGAATTGCGTGATCCCGCTGATCTGCCAGCCGCCCAATATCTTCGCCGCAAGG
Source organism: Candidatus Acidiferrales bacterium (assembly GCA_035275865.1). Taxonomy (GTDB): domain Bacteria; phylum Acidobacteriota; class Terriglobia; order Acidiferrales; family UBA7541; genus Palsa-295. The sequence goes on from DATEME010000748.1 coordinate 4,157, forward strand.
TTGGATTGCCCGCGGAAGAACGGGAGTTGATAGAGATAGTTGATCACGAGAATGTGGCGCACATCGAACTCAGACGGGCCCCAGAGCATGCTGGTATCGTACGTGTCCGGAACCACATCACGATCGTTTGAGCCATCGTCCATGCTCTTGGAGAACGTGTACGACACGCCGAATTGCAAGTTTGTGGAAACGTGCCGATTCCAGGCGACTTGCAGCGAGTTGTACATTGAGTTCGCCACGCCATTGATTTGCCGGATTGAACCGAACCCTTTGTACGGTCGCAGTGCATTGATATTGATTCCGGGATTCGCCAGAACCGTTGCGAGCGTCGGCTGATTGATGTCCGCCTGTCGCAGGTTATGTATTCCGCGGCGCGCCACATAGCCAACGCTGAGAAGCGACTGGCCGGGCAGTTCGCGTTCCACCGTGAAGTTCCAGCCCCACGACATCGGCGTCTTGTAATTTTTCGCCTGCGTGGTAACGATCAGGGGAATGCTGGCTGCGCCTCCAGCTCCGGGATTGTCCACGGAACCGAAAGACACGCTGGCGTTCGGTTGGAACGGAGGATTGCCACCCATGAAGATGGAATCGCTCACCCCCACGCGAGTGTAGAAGCTGCCGCCCCCGGCGCGAATCACGGTTTTGTCATTCAGTTGGTAGGCTATGCCCAGCCGTGGCTGAATATTGCCCCATTGTACGTTTGAATAGTGATCCGGTACGCCATGAAATAGTCCGTTATAAGCCCCCGAATCCGCAGCGGGCACTCGGCCGAAAGCAGAATTGGGAAACCGTCCGCCGGGGATCACCATTCCATTGTAAAGCTGCGCAATCGTGGGCGATCCCGTGATCAAACCGCTCTTCGGATCGATGCTCACCGCGATAGCCGGATTGTAGTAGTTCGGGTCAAACACGATCATGTTTTGCCAAATCGCATGGTACGGAACCATCACCGAATAGCGAGCGCCATACGTTAGCGTCAACTTCTGATTGACCTTCCACGTATCCTGACCGAAACCCTCCCACATCGAGCCGCGAAAGACGGTGTAGGCACGCTGCCCGATCTCTGAATAGGTGTCAAACAGCCCCAGTGCGACGTTGGCCACTGCCGCCCCCGTCGTCGCCGAAAAGTATCCGGGCCGGACAAAGTTACCGCCGTTGTCGCTGAAGAGAAACTGTCCGTTCTGGTTATTCGTGCACGTACTGCACGCTTGCACGTTGATCTCATCGTTGTCATTTTCGCCGTCATATTCAAAGAGCGCGCCGAACTTGAACGTGTGGCTCGACTTGACCCATGTGAAGCTGTCAGACAGATTGTAAATCGGGCCGGCGGAATGCGACGGGTACGGGCCGCCGCTGAGACCCGAAAACGAAGACATGTTTACTGTGGGAATGCGGTTCTGGATCTCTTTACCCACAGGATAAATATAGGGATAGTTCACGCCAAAATAACCCGCACCGTGCTGAACACCTTTTGTGCGGTCGAGGAAATGCGCGGTGTCCGTCGGAATGTGAACGACGTCTTGGCTATAGCTGAACAAAATTTCATTCACTTTGGACGGACTGATGACCCATGTGTGGTCCACGGAGTTCGTCTGGTTTGGGCGATTGAAGTATTTGGGCGTTTCGTTCGTGCCGCCATCCACTGGCTGATACTCCCAGAAACTGAATTGTACGCGACGGATGCGGAGTCGCTGGCTGGGCGTCAGATTGATGTCCAACGCAAGCGTGTCTTTGCGCTGATATTGCGGATGCTTCGCGAAAAACAGCCAGTTTTGTTTGCCGATCGGCGTAGTGAGATTAGGCACCGGATACGAGTTCAGGATGCCGAGGCCATTCGCACTTGCTACCGAACCGCTCGATGAACTCCCCGGCGCTGGAATGATGTTGCCAGGAAACGCGTTGCCGGTCTTCGGGTCAACAAGCTGGACAGCGTGGCCATAGAAGATGTTGCTTGGATTAAGAAGTTCGCTGAAATTCCCTTGACGCATCAAGAGCGTCGGAACGGTGGCCGTACCAGCCTGATCCGTAAAGATATAGCGAACCCATTCCTCGCCCCAGTAGCCGAAGAACTTCGTCTTATCCGTGTTGATGTGCCCGGGAATGTAGAGGGGGCCGCTGATGTTGTATCCGAACTGGTTGTAGTGGACCGGGGCGGTGACGCCTTTGGTGGCGGAAGCGTTGTTCCGCTGCCATGTATTTGCGTTCAGGATCGTGTTGCGGACGTACTCGTATGCGGCGCCATGAAACTGCTGCGTTCCGCTCTTTGACGTAATGCGGATTTGACCGCCAGACGAACGGCCATATTCGGGCGCGTAGTCCGTCGTCATAATCTGAATTTCCTGAGTCGAGTCCACGTCGGCGGCGCCGATACTGGTGCCGTTCGAGCGGGTTCGCACCGCAGGAGCTCCATCCAGCGTGATGATACTGTCTCCCGTGCGCGCACCGTCGATGTTCGAGGGGCCCTGGCTGAAATTGAAGCTAAGGCCGGCCAGCGTGCCGCCGCGCGTGCCAGGGACGAGGTTCGCCATGAAAATTGGATTGCGTCCATTGAGCTCGAGCGCATCCACTTGCGAGCGCGTCACAAGTTGCTGAACGGAAGCCGATTCCGTTTGCAGGGCCTCGGCGGAGGCCGAGACCGTAATTTTCTGGGAAGATGCGCCTATCGTCAGCGTCGCATTCACGAGCAGAGTTGCGCTCGAATCCAGCTTGTTGCTGTCGCTCTCGAATTCCTGGAATCCGGCTGCGTCCGCCTTGACGCTATACAAGCCGGGCGGAAGGTTCGTCACGCTGTAATAGCCGGATTCGTTTGTAGTTGTGGAGCGCTGGACGCCGCTCTCGTTGGTTAGGGTGACCTTGGCGTTGGCGATTACGGCGTTCGACTGATCCTTAACGAAGCCGGAAATGGTTCCCAGATCGGACTGGGCGAAGGCGACTCCCGACACGACGCCGAGAGCCAATGCCAAAATGATGAGCCGTAAGGAGTTACGGACTACACGTGGAGCAAACGCTGCGTTTTTCCTTTTCATGTGCAACACCCCTCAGTCTGCAATTTGCGAACACACGGCTCCCCGGCCACAGAGATAGTAGGCGCGCTATCAGGGCTATGCGTTCGGACGTTCTAAACCACATACGCAGTGCGGACACGCCACCGGTGCTTCTGCGGGTGCTTATATTCCCTGAATGTAAACGTTGTCAAGTTAAAACTAGGCCGGCACTTCATTTCGTGAACGTTACCGTCTTTCCGCCGGTATGGCCCCACGCGGTTTCAAATGGTGAAATAATTCACGGTGCCAGAGGCTCCGGGTTTGGCAGCCTCCTCAGGCAGCGGAGCGGCATTTCCACAGGACCGGGGTTCGGTTTATGTCGGCAAAGCTGCGAAAATGCGCCATTTGTGCGCTCTTTACGCGATTACACGGCGCCCTTTGCGTCATGTCCCTTGCTTCACTTCAGCCGCTATTTGCCATGCCCCCGGCCGGCGTCTCATGCCTTTAACGAAGAAGCCTGGGGTGCCATCTGGCGGCTGAAATCTGGTAACATTTGGGAGGCGCCGGTGTCTAAAGGGATTAGCGGGAATGAGCGCAATCCAGGACGGGAGCGGCGCAAACCATGTCCGAGCTAGCGCAGAGTTTACCGTGGGTAAGGGATGAAGCGGAGTTCGTAAGCGAACTTCAGGCCGGTTCGGATGCTGCGTTCGACTGGCTCGTCACCTACTACCACGCCAGCGTCTATAACCTCGCATATGGGATTCTTTCCGACCCGGCCGACGCCGCCGATGTGACGCAGGAAGTTTTTCTGTGCGCCTTCAAGGGGATTCGCGGATTCCGGCATGGCAGCTCTCTCAAGACATGGCTCTACCGCATTTCGGTGCGGCAAGCCTTGAATCACCGGCGCTGGTGCTTTCGGCACCACCGGGACCAGGTTTCGATCGACGCGGGGCCGGAAGAAGGCGATCTTTCGATGCATCTTACGGACGCCGAGCCCAATCCTTTTGAGCGGTTGGCGACGAGAGAGACGCAAGCCGTCGTGCGCAAAGCCCTGGCGACCGTTCCCGCGCTGTTCCGCAGCGCCGTGATCTTGCGCGATCTCGAAGGCCTTTCTTACGAAGAGATTGCCGAGGTCATGGAAGTTTCTGTCGGCACAGTGAAATCGAGAATTCTGCGCGGCAGACGGTTGCTGCGCGAGGCGTTGGGGCCGTTGCTGCACCAGACACAGCAAGCAATTGCTGTGGCCGCTGAGATAGATGGAAAGATGGATAATGCTGTTGCTGCGAGGGAACACAGGCTCGCACCTGCTCAGGATATGACAGGCTCAACACTCATCGGCGGGCTGCAGGCGGCAATCGGAGGTCGGCGATGAACTGCCAGGAAGCGGCACGCCATCTGCCCGGGTATCTCGATGGCGCCATCGAAGCGCAGACACAGCACCATCTGCGCGAGCATCTCGATTCATGCTATCCATGCCGAAGAGAATCCGAACAATATCGTCTGATGTCGCGCGCCTTGGCGAATCTGGAGCCTGTTGCGGCGCCGGCGGACCTTGCGTTGAAGATTCGTATCCAGGCTTCGAAGGCTCCCTGGAAAGTCACGCTGCATCGCATTCGCTCGCGTGTCTCCATCATCTTCGATAATATTCTTGCGCCCCTGGCGATTCCTGCTACTGGCGGAGTGCTGACGGCGCTGTGCGTTTTCGTGCTGATTTTACAGAGCATGCTCGTCGGCGTGCCGATGGGTGGCGTGGTAGAGAACGATCTGCCGCTCAATTTTGTCCAGCCGGCTTACTTGGAGAGTCTCGGGCCGATTCCGGCGCCCACGTTTGAAGATGGCTTGACGTTGGAAGCCACTGTCAACGCGCGCGGGCAGGAAGTGGATTACCGGATTCTTTCCGGACCCAGTGACTCCGACGTAACTCGTCAACTCGATCAGATGCTGCTGCTCTCGCGCTTCCGTCCACGGCTGACGAATGGTTTGCCGACCAACGGCGGCCACGTCGTGCTGAACTTCCACGCGATCCGCGTCCGCGGCTAATTAAGAAGCAGACTTCGCCGAATTTTTCCAAAAAAGACTGCTGAGACGCGCGGATGTTGTCTTCTTGCGTTTAATTCTTATTCCCCACGGCGGATTTCACGGCGGCTAGAAAGCCGCCCGGATTTTCCGTGCCCGTCGATTTGAAGACGATGTGGCCGGTGCGGTCAATGACGTACGTCGTGGGATAATCCCCGACAAAATACTTTTGGGTTACGTCCGGCTCGGCGCCTACGAGCATGGGAAAGGTGAAATTGGAATTTAACGCGAACTCGCCCACTTGCTTCGTCTCTTCGCCGACGTCGAGGCCAATCACCTCGAGATCGGCCGGCGGATATGCGTCATTGACTTGCTGCAGATACGGCGTCTGGGCCAAACACGGCGGGCACCAGCTTCCAACAAAATCTATCACCACGGCTTTGCCCTTGAAATCGTGGAGGCTGTAGCTCTTGCCTGCGGCGTTTTTAAGCGTGAAGTCCGGCGCTTCCATGCCCAAAATCGATTTGTAGTTCGGCATTTTCTCGGGAAGAGAACTCACCTCTTTGGCAGAAGCCGGAGCATTGAACGCGAACACACTATCGGCGACGGGTTGGTCTCGTTGTGTCAGGGAATATAACGCGACTTGGACCGGGCCATTCGTATACGTCATGGCCTTGTAGACTTCGTGCGTCTGTTCGTCGACGGTGTAGGTGACCCACTTCGCGCCCGACGGCGCATCGGCGGGCCAGGAAGTTCGAGTCACTTCGATAATGTAAACCTTGATTGACGTGCCATTGGGCGAATAGAGTTCCTCGTCGTCCAGCGAGGCGTCTTTCACATTTTGGTCGACCTGCGCCAGTTGGCCGATCATTCCTGCTGAGCTGCTTGTAGCCGGCGACTTGGTGTACTCGTTCGTCGCGCGGTTGAGCGTCCACTCGTTCCGGCCGTCCGAGACGCGGACAAATCCGTCCGGATCGGCGTCTTCATTGCGAAACGAAGTGCCCGAGCCGGCTTCGGTCAAATGGCGCTCGGCGATCTTGCTCCCATCGATGTCTTGGATCGTGATATTCGCCTGATAACTTTTCAGGTTCTGGTAGACGGCGGCGGTCTGCTTCAGGATGGTGGCGGCGTCCGGGCCGGCGGCGCGACTAACCCTCGGCGC
>DATEME010000749.1:0-1092 GCA_035275865.1 Candidatus Acidiferrales bacterium
GATCGTTACAGCCGATCCTGCTCTCGCCCATCGTTTCCGCCTGCTCACCTCCATGCCAGGGGTAGGCGCCGTGTTGGCTTGCACGCTGATCGCGCTCTTGCCCGAGCTCGGCCAGATGAGCCGCAAGCAGGTTGCCGCTCTTGTCGGGCTTGCACCCTATGATTTTGATAGCGGCAAGCTCAAAGGCCGCCGTTGCATCTGGGGCGGTCGTGCGCGCGTACGCCATGTGCTCTACATGGCGGCGATGAGCGCCAGCAATTGGAATCCTGGGCTCAAGGCGTTCCATGACCGCCTCAAGGCCGCCGGAAAGAAGCCGAAGGTCACGATCGTGGCGGTGATGCGTAAGATGATTACCACGCTCAACGCAATGGTTCGCGACGACGTTGTTTGGGCCGACCGTCTTAGCAGTCGGCACAGTGTGCCGACGGCACGCTAGCCGCTGCGCTGATCGATTGGGCCGAGTCAAGGCCGTAGCCGCGCGCAGCGCGGGGGCGCGAAGCGCCAGCTTTGACGCGACCAAATCGATCAGCGATCTCCCTGCGACAAGATGACAGTTGCTCATTCGATCACCTCGTCGGCGAGCGCGAGCAGCCTGTCTGGAATCTGGAGGCCGAGCGCCTTGGCCGTTTTGAGATTGATGACCAACTCGAACTTGGTTGGCTGCAGGACTGGTAGGTCAGCGGGCTTCTCTCCTTTGAGAATTCGGCCGACGTAAACGCCGACCTCGCGCATCGAATCCCTCAAACTGGCTCCGTAACTCGCCAAACCGCCAGCCACGACTGAGTCGCGTTCACCAAACATGACAGGAATCGCATGCTGTGCTGCTAAGCCAGCGATTTGCTGGCGCCGGTTGACGAAAAAGGGGTCATTGGCGATGAGGAGGGGACCGCCGCCTTGCCGCACCAGTGTCGCAAAGGCGAAGTCGAGTTCTTGCTCAGTGCCGGCCTTCAGAACTTGGAGCGTCAATCGGAAAGAGCGCGCTACCTCATTCATTTCCTCCACCTGCCAATTTGCGATTGGCTGGTTCGGGTTGACGAGCATCGCAATCGCCTTCGTCTTGGGAATCAGATCAAGCATCAGTCCAACGCGTTT
>DATEME010000750.1:0-8687 GCA_035275865.1 Candidatus Acidiferrales bacterium
CCGATGGGGCACAAAATGGGGCACAGTCGAAAACTCAAATGCAGACAACGCGCCCTACGTTACTGAAAAGAATGGCTCCCCGGGCTAGATTCGAACTAGCAACCCTTCGGTTAACAGCCGAATGCTCTGCCGTTGAGCTACCGGGGAACCGGCTAGATTCAAATCTACAATAGGTTGCGCGGGCGCGCCACTAGGTCAAGCAACGCGCATGAAAACGCAGGCTGGCGCGAAAATATGTGTCTATGCAGCGGATTTGGAGAGGACGCCCGCGACCATTTCGTCAATGGAGCGGCGAGCGGCTTCGCCCGGCGGCAGCAGCGGCAGGCGCGGCGCTCCACCGTAGTAGCCGAGCTGATCGAGCGCGTATTTCAGGCCGGCGATGCCGCACTGCACCAGCAGTTTTGCCGGCGCGACCAGTTTCTGCTGCTGCGAACGGGCACGTTCGTCATCGCCGGCCGCAGTGGCTTCGCAAATCTCCGCAAACAATTCGGGAAACGCGCAGGCGGCGGCAACGATCGCTCCGACGGCGCCACGTTTGAGCGATTCATACAGAGTCGCCGCGGAGCCGCAGAGCAACTGGAAATCGTCGGGTGTCGCCGCGCTGATGTTGCCGATCTCTTCCACGTCGCCGGAACTGTCCTTCATACCAATAATGTTTTCATGTTCCGCGAGGCGGCCCACGAGAGGCGCCTTCACTGTCACGTGCGTAAACACAGGCACTGAGTAAATCATGATGGGAATGCGGACTGCGTCTGCTACGCGCAAATAATGTGCCGCGAGCATTTCGTCATTAACGGCAGGTTTGTAGAAACTTGGCGTTCGGATCAAGGCGACGTTGTAACCGATTTCGGCCGCTCGATTCGCGTGCTCAATCGTTTCCGCGGTTGCTTCGGCGCCGGCACCCGCGATCAGAGTTTTGTGAGGCGCGGCCGCTTCTCTCGCTGTTTCCCAGATGCGATAGACCTCGTCCCAGCGGAGCAGCACCGACTCGCTTGTCGAGCCGTTGATCGTGTAGCCGGCTAGACGGGTCGTGTTGTAGCGGGCAATGTTTTCGCGAAGGCGGTTGAGCGCGACGCTGCCATCCGGGCTGAACGGCGTAGTAACAGGGGCAAATGCACCGGCGAGTTTCATAGGGCAGCATTTTACACGATCGGAATCGAAAGCCCTATTCCCCGTAGGGACGAGAGCAGCGGTAGGCATAGCGATGCATTACGAAGGCTAAAACGCGCCTGCAGGTAGCGCAGAAGCCCGCGGCAACGTTTCTGCAACAGGTAAGGCGCTCTTGCTGAATATGTGTTACTTCAGGAACAGTGCTTCGCGGACCTGATCGCGGCCGACGAACGTCTTCGAGGAACGGAATTTATCGAACAGGTCGAGAATCTCGCGATTCTGGAAGACCCGCGTATGAACGGCCACAGTGGGCGCGACTACAGGCTCGATCGTTTGTCCATCCACGACGCGATAATTGTGAAAGCGTTCCGTTGGCCGGCTATGGAACATAGCGAGCACGGCGCCACCGGGATGGAGAATGTCGTAAATCCGCTGCATGACTTGGGGCAAGACTTCCCGGTCGAAGTAATCGCAGAAGTCCCAGGCTAGAATTCCGTGGAAGCTTTCAGCCGGATAATTGAGGTTCGATTCTAAGAATTTCGCGCCAAGCTCGGCTTTCGAGATCCGTTCGATCGGCTCGCCCGCCGGGACCGCGCGCATGCGCTCCTCTTCTTCGTTGAGGAAATGCTTCCAGGTTCTCAGCATGTCCTCGGCGGAGATCCGATAGCCCTTTTCGATAAAGAAATTCAGTGTGGATTGCGTCGCGGGGCAGAGATCGAGGATGCGTCCGCGCTTTATATCGCTGAGCAGCCAGAGAAACTCCTTCAGGCCGTTCGACGTGCGGCCCGTCGATGCCTGACTCGTCGCGGAGGAGGCCACGGCGGGCCCGGGCTTGCTCGGGACCGCCGCTGCAGCAGTTGCCATACCGCGCTGTTTTGCCATCCAGTTCATACGTTACTCACCCTTCGTCGCAACTAAGGCGCGGCGTTCTTCCTTCTCGGCAGATTTTGCACTCGTGACCTCTGCGGCGCCGGCAGGTGCGGTCTCGACATTACCACGCAGGCGGGCTCCATCGTCGATGCCGATGCGCGGCGTGACTACGCTCCCCTGCACGCTGCCGGTGGACCCGAGTTGAACGCGGTCTGCGGCCTTCAGGTTTCCCACCACATTCCCGTTCACAATGATTTCGCGGGCCTCGAGATCGGCCTGAACGCGGCCGCTCGGACCAATGGTGAGGCGGCCCGAGCCGACGCGAACTTTGCCCTGGACGTCACCGTCAATATACATATCTGAGGCTCCCGTAATCTCGCCGCGGATTTTGAGCCCGGAGCCGATGCGGGAGTCGACGTTCGGCGGCAGCGGAGCCGGAGCAGCGAAAGAAGCAGTCGTTGCAGGAGCAGGATTGGGTGCTGCAGGGACCGGAGCACTCGGCACGGGCGTTGCTGCAACGGGCGCTGCGGCCGGAGTCTGACTCGTTTCCGGTTTGACCTCCGGAGCGCTCGCGTCGAGTCTGCTCGGCAGCGGCTTGGCTATTTCAGCCTTTGCCGGTTGGCTTTTCGCAGGCACGGGTGCGGGCGTTTGTAGTTCTTGATTCTTGCGCCACATGTTTTCCTCCATTGGATTTAGGGGAGGCCGTGCCGGGGACGACCATCACCGAGAAGAATGCAGGAACTATAGTACGCACAGCAAGGGGTGTAAACCAAGAGTCAAGCGGTTTTTTTTCAATGCGGCAACAGAGAGCGCGGATCGAAGGGCAGTGCCTCATCGGAGGTCTGCACGTCCGAGTGGCGCAGCTCCCACATGGCAGCGATCATGCCGGAGGATTCCTGAAAAAACATCTTCATGCCTTGGCGCGTTGTCCACCATGTCTGCGGATCGTAGTCGGTGTCACGTGCGGCCGAAACGATCAGCGTTGTCCCGGACGGCAAGACACGCGAGCAAATGTATCGGGCGCGGCGCGTGTGGTAATTCGACGTGACCAGTAGGATTCGCTTCCAGCCGTGCGCGGCGACGAACTGGCCAATATTCTGGCATTCCTGGCGAGTGTTGCGATCGGCGCCCGGCAGTCTTACGACTGCGTTTGCGGGCACCCCGCGTGACTCGAGGTCGTGCTCTTCGAGTTCCGCAATGCCAGCGTACGGACGCAACAGCCTGCCGCTGGCGATCACGCGCGGAGCCCAGCCCGCCCGATAGAGCTCGGCGGCGTGCGCCGCACGGTCGGCCTGATAGTCGTCGTCGCTGAGCATGACAATGGCGTCTGACGGCTTCGGTGGATCGTTGACAATCCAGAATCCGCCGGCTAGCCGGAGGAGCGGATGGCGAACGATGTAAATCAGGCAGCAAAAGAATGCAAAGCAAAGGAGGAACAGCAGGCGCGAGAAAATGCCTCCACGTTGTCTCTTGAGCAAACTGCGAGCGGCGTGCGTCATCTGCTGGGGTCGAGTTGGCGCAGCCTGGCAGCGGCATCTTCGGGCAGGGTGCCGTTGAAATAGACCTCTTTGATGCTGTAGGACTTACTCGTTTTCTCGACGATGGGAAGAATTTCGACGTGCCAGTGATAATCGCCCGCGATCGTCTTCCAATAATCGCTGAGCTCGCCTTTTGTTTGCAGCGTGTTTGGCGATGTGTGAAGAACCATGTGATAGCTGCCTGTGATTTGCGCGAGGCGGCGCAACGTTCGCCCGAGCAAGCTCGCCAGATGACGCCGGTTTTCCCCGGGCAGCGGCGATTCGAATTGGTGATTGTGCGTGCGGGGAATCAGCCACACTTCGTAGGGCACGCGCGAAGCGTAAGGGCAAAACGCATAATAGTCGCCGACGGAATCGATAATCCGCGACCTCTGCCGTATATCCTGCCGGATGATGTCACAGAACACGCATCGTTCGTGGTCGTCGTACCAAAGGCGCGCGGCGCGAAGTTCGTACAGAATGCGGCGCGGGACGAAAGTGGTGGCGGTGACCTGCGAATGCGCGTGCGGCCATTCTTCGCCAGACGTCAAGCCGACGTTCTTAAAGACAGTGACATATTTGAAGCGCGCGTCCCTCTTCAGGTCGAGAATGCGAGCGGCATAAACCTGCAAAACGAGCTCGATATCTTCATCAGGTAACTGCCTGAGGGCGACGTCATGCTCCGGAGTTTCCACGATGATTTCGTGGGCGCCAACCGAAGCCATGCGGTCGTAAATACCGTCGGCAATACGATCGACGTCCCCTTCGACGCGATAGGTTGGACGAAGGTGCGGAAAGGCGCGGACCTTCCATCGTCCCTCGGCTGGCAGCGAAATCAGGGTGCGCGTTTCGATGCGGTTCTCAGGACAAAGCGGACAAGGGCCGCCGCGGTCGGCGGTTCGTTCGGGATGTCCAACAGCAACCCAACTGCGGGTGATGGGGTCCTTACGTAGCTCCATTTTTCCTCTGTTATTTTTGAGACGCCATCTTATACGAACTTGCGCGGCGCTGCGAGTGAAGCTTGCGACAATCGATTGCCTGCGGAATCGAAGCGTGCTATATCGGGTGCGGGAATGAGGATGAGCGAACTATTCGATCGGCGGCAGTTTCTGACGACGGGCGCGGCCGCTGGAATGGCTGCTCTGCCGTTGAATGCGGCACGCGCAGCTGCGCCGCAGAATGTACGGCGGAAATTTTATTCGAATCTGGCGATCGGGCTGTTAGGTCCATTTCACCAGACACTGCCCGAGACAGTGGATCTCGCGATCAAATACGGGTTCGAGGGCATCGATCCCAATGCGGATTATTTTGCTTCGCTGAGCGATGACGATTTGAAACGTTTGCTCGACAAGATGGAGGCGAACCACCTGAGGTTCGGCGCGGCGGGGCTATCGGTCGATTTTCGCAGGGATGAAGGTTCGTTCAGCGATACCTTGAAGAAATTGCCTGCGACGGCCGACTCGCTGAAACGGGCGGGCGTCACGCGCGTCAGTACATGGTTTGCGCCGGCAAGCAATCAGCTGACTTATCTGCAGAATTTTCGCCAGCACGCATACCGGATGCGCGAATGCGCGTCAGTCCTTGCGGATCGGGGGCAACGGCTTGGCTTTGAATACGTGGCGCCGCGCAGCTCGCGGGCGCGAGGAAAGCAGCCGTTTATCCACTGCATGGCTGAAATGAAGGAATTGATTGCCGCGGTCGGCGCGGACAACGTTGGCTTCCGGCTCGACAGTTGGCACTGGTTCAACGCGGAGGAAACGGGGAAAGACATTCTCTCGCTGCATAACTCAGACGTCGTCACAGTGGACCTGAACGACGCCCCTGCTGGACTGACGCTGGACGAATATAACGACGGGCAGCGCGAGTTGCCTGCCGCAACGGGTGTGATTCCAGTGAAGAGTTTTCTCGACGCGCTGGTGCAGATTGGTTATGACGGCCCGATCCAGGCTGAGCCGAATAACATGAACCTGCGCGCAGCGCCCATGGATCAGGCCCTTAGCGAGACATCGGCAGCGATCAAGAAGGCTTTTGGCGAGATTTAGCCCTCGATCGCTCCGCTTTTGGTTTTCCTTTCCGAAAATTTGCCAGGGTTGCAGTATTTTTCTTGCGCTTCGCGCAATTTAGTCCACAATCCATTTTCAATGAACACAATTGCTACGCGCGAGGCGGCTCGCTCGCGCAAATCCGCGAAAGCACGCGCAGTGCGGAAAATGACCGTCCTGCCCATGATTACGGCGACCTATTTCATGGTGGCTGGCGGTCCGTATGGCCTCGAAGATGTGGTGCAGAAGACCGGTTATAGTGCCACGTTGCTGATCCTGCTGCTCACGCCGCTGCTGTGGAGCTTGCCGGTCGCAATGATGGTGAGTGAACTCGCCAGCGCGATTCCGGAAGAGGGCGGCTTCTACATTTGGGTGCGCCGCGGCCTGGGAGATTTCTGGGGATATCAGGAGACGTGGCTCAGCCTGGCGGGAAGCATTTTCGACATGGCGCTTTACCCGAATCTGTTTGTCGATTATTTGGGACGCCTCGCTCCGTGGCTCACAGCCGGCCATCGCGGGCTATGGCTCGGTTTGGGATTGATCGGTTTCTGTACGGCGTGGAACACCATCGGTTCGAGAGCGGTGGGCGAGGGATCTGTGCTGCTAAATGTGCTATTGCTGCTGCCGTTCGTGATTCTCGTTGGATTTGCTTTGTTGCACGGACGAATCGCGCACGATGGCGCCATGCCTCTCCATCGTGCGGATCTCCTTGGCGGCATTTTGATCGCGATGTGGAATTATATGGGTTGGGACAATCTCTCAACGATCGCGGGCGAAGTGGAATCGCCGCAGAGGACATATCCGCGAGCGATGCTAGGCGCGCTGCTGCTCGTCATCGTGACCTACATCGTGCCCGTTGCAGCCGTGGTGGGTACCGGCATCGATCCGAATAGCTGGACTACCGGCGGATGGGTGGACGCGGGGCGAATCGTCGGGGGCGAATGGCTGGCGCTGGCAATCGCGGCAGCGGGTGTGATCGGCGCGATTGGAACCTTTGGCGCGCTGATGATGTCGCTTACACGACTGCCTCTAGTGATGGCCGAGGACGGCTATTTGCCCAAAGTTTTCACGCGGGTATCGTCACGAACAGGTGCTCCATGGGTCGCGATCGTAGGCTGTGCGATTTTTTGGGCGATCTGCTATCCGTTGGGATTTGAGTCAAATCTGATTCTTGATGTGCTGCTCACCGGCCTCAGCATCCTTCTGGAATTCGGAGCGTTGGTCGCTCTTCGCGTGCGCGAACCGGAGCTCGCGCGGCCGTATCGCGTGCCCGGAGGAATCTGGGGCGCTGTTGGAATTTCAATTCCGCCGCTGAGTTTGATGGTGGCGGCGGCCGTGCGCAATCGCAGCCAGTTCATCGGCGGCACGAATGAATTGGCGATTGGATGCGCGGTTATTGCCGCGGGCGCGATTCTCTATTTTGTCAGCCGCCTGATACGGCACAGACAGCCTATCAGCTGATCCGAGATCGTGCTGACGGTGAATTTGCTATCCTGACGATCCGTGGAAACAATAAACAGCGACGACATAGGATTCATGCGGCTGGCCCTGGATCAGGCGTCGGAAGCGGTGCGGCGCGGCGAAGTGCCGATTGGCGCCGTGATCGTTGCCGAAGGCAGAGTGATTGCCGCGGCAGGCAATCGCACGATCGCGGATTGCGATCCTACGGCGCATGCGGAAATGGTCGCACTTCGCGCCGCGGCCAAAGAGATCGGCAATCACCGGCTTGGGCCCATGACGCTGTACGTGACGATCGAGCCGTGCGCGATGTGCGCCGGGGCAATGATTCAGGCGCGTATCCACCGGCTCGTTTACGGCGCGGACGATCCGAAGGGCGGCGCCGTTGCGTCGTGTTTTACAGTGCTGGATCATCCCCGGCTGAATCACCGCGTCGAGGTGACCCCTGGCGTGTTGGCAGACGAATCCGCTGCTCTGTTGAGGGGGTTTTTCGCCGCGAAACGCTAACTGGTAAGGGTGAAACATCGTCCCGCAGCTATCTCTTGCTCGCGGCGGGAATGGCAATTGGGCGCTCGAAACCGATGTGTGATTTCCCGTGGCGGAATACGCGCACATCGTGCAGCGGCGACGCCGCGAGCATCCTTTGCAGCTCTTCTTCCGTATAGGCAGCCTGTACTGACGCGATGAAAAGCTGCCGCATTTCGCCTCTGTAATGCTTGCCGTGTTTCCAGACGTGGAACGCGTAGCCAGGCCGCGAAGGCCGCCGCAAGTCGCGGAGGAGAATCGCTCCGCCGGGCTTCACAACGCGCGCGATTTCGGAGAAGAGTTTCTGCGGGTCAGGTATGTGGTGCAGCACCGAGTTGCATACAATCATCTCGAAGCTTTTATCGGGAAAATCCAACGCGTTGCCATCCGCGACGCGGAATTCGACGCGGCCAGCCAACTCACCTGCTGTCGCGAGGCTCTCTAAAGCTTTGTCGATCATCGCGGCCGAGCGATCGATGCCAACAAATTTCCAACGTGTCAGCCGGTACCCGAGTTTGATCACGATTTGGCCGGGCCCGGTGCCGATGTCGAGAACGCGCCCGCGCTCGCGGCCTTTCAAGAGAAGCTGCGCGTGAGCCACAAACGTGTCATCAATTGCGTCAAGATGGGCTTGCGCGGCGGCCGAAGCGTACGCCTCCACCTCGCCGGAATCGTCCATGATTTCCGGTTCGGGCACACGTTTGAGACCAAAAAATGTTCCCTTGGCGCGCCTGGGTTTTGGCGGTCGCGATAACGATGAATGAGTAGAAGGCTTGGTGTGAATCTCCTCCCGTGCTTCGCTGCTTGAGTGAGCTACCGCTGCAACAGTGCCTTCCAGTGATGCGTGAGTTTCCACAGGCAGCTGTTCAACTGCTTCCGTCTCGTCTGCTTTAGTCTGCGTTGCATTTGCCGGAGGTTCTTGCGCGGCAATTCCCGAAAGGGCTGTCTCGTCCGGACCATCATCACCTGTGGGCTGTTCGTTCGCTAACTGAACTGCAGCAAGGTCAAGCGCTGCATCTTGCGACAGATCTTCGACTCTTGTGGGCTCGTCTGGAATTGCTGCTGGTGTTTCGTTTGCAGTTCCCTGCACTGTTGCTTGTAACTCCGATTCCGCGATGGGGGCGGGTGTCGCGGCCTGAGGCTCTCCCTCCATTTTTATTTGACC
>DATEME010000751.1:0-4227 GCA_035275865.1 Candidatus Acidiferrales bacterium
GCGCCACTTGGTCCTGCATCAACGCGATCAACGGCGAGATCACGACGGCGGTTCGGTCCGAAAGCGCGGCTGGGAGCTGGTAGCAAAGCGATTTCCCTCCGCCCGTCGGCATAACGACGCATGTATCGTGCCGGCCGAGCAAGCTGCGGACAATCTTCTCCTGCAACGGCCGGAATTGCCGGTAGCCCCAATGTCGCTGTAGGGCATCGAAAATGTCGTCTCGTGCGGGCACGATGAGATTGTAGAGGGCGCGATGACGTACGTCCACAGGAGAGCATAGATAGCTTCCGCCTATAGGTTAGAGCGCGTGGTAGCCGCTTAGTCAGGTAACGCAATTTGTCGTTGTGACGATATAGGGTACGTGGGTCGGTGCGTTCATCCGCACAGCGGCCCCTGACTATGGCCGCCACACTCATTCCTGGCATTCGCGAACGCGTGGCCCGCATCCAAACCACACCGGCGATTCCCATGGTTCTCCAGCCTTTGCTGAAGATGCTGGCGATACCCGCCGAAGACGTGGATGTGAACGAGATCGTCCGCCTCATCTCCTATGACAATACGATAGCTGCACAATGCTTACGCGCGGCCGGCTCACCGCTGTTCGGACTTGCACAGCCCCCAAAATCGATCGCAACAGCCGTGGTCGTCCTGGGATTGCGCCGCGTGGAGTCAATTCTTCTGACGTGCTGCATGGGGCAAGCATTTCCTGGGCGGAAATCGGGGCTGGATCCGACAGTTTTCTGGAAGCATTCGCTGGGCTGCGCGATGGTCTGCCGCAAATTCAGGGAAAAGCTCGCGCGCTCCGATGGCGAAAAGGCGTATGTGGCCGGGCTGCTTCACGATATCGGATTTCTTGTCAGCTCGCTCGTCGTTCCCAACGAATTTGCGACGGCTGTAGCCAAAGCCGCCAAGGAACAAGTCGCACTCCACCTTGCAGAAACGGCAACGATGCGATTCACGCATTGCGAGACGGGACATGCTCTCGCCCAACAGTGGTCTCTTGCGCCGGAGATCGCGAACGTCATCGCCTATCACCACTCGGTCGAAGAATGCCCCGAACCGCGATCGCTCGTCGCGCTCGTGCATCTGAGCGACCTCATATGCCGCATGCGCGGCTTGGCTTACGGATATTATGAGAGGCAAAGCGTGGACTTACTGACCGATCCGGCGTGGACAATCCTCGCGCAGGAATACAAGGAACTCGCAGAAGTCGATCTGGAGCTTTTCACGTTTGAGCTGGACGATGCCGTACGCGAGATCTCCGAGCTTGGCGCCACGATCTTTGGTCGAGCCGCCTAAATACGCCGAACTGCTGCTCGCGTATTCAGTTCCTCTTTATATTATCGGCAGGAAGCAGCTACTGCTGGAGACCTGCAATTGCAGCTGTAGTGAGAAACAAGCGCTTGAGACCAAGCTCGCGACCCATGGGATCGTACCACTCGGCGAGCGTATGAGCGCCGCCGCCTTTGCCGCCCCCACCCAGCGAGACCGCTGGAATCTTCATCGAAAGCGGCAGATTTGCATCCGTCGAGCTGCTCTCGATGCGCGATGAATTTTGCAAAAAACGGTCCACCTCGCGAACGGTCTGCAAGAGCGGCGAATTATCCGACAGTCTTCCCGCAGGCCGTGCCCCGAGCGAACGCACCTTCATCTGCAGCGTGCCGGCGGCCGAACGGCGCGCCGCAATTTCGGCTGCCATTCCCGCTTGCATGGCGTCGCGCAAAGACACCTCCAGGCGGCCCAGTTCCGTTTCGTTTTCCGAACGCAGATCCACTTTTACCGATGCATCTCCGGGAATCGAATTGACCGAATTACCGCCTTCGATCACGCCGAAATTAAACGTACTGCGTGGCGCATCCGGCAGGCGCATTGAAGAAAACTGCACGATCCCGCGCGACAGCGCCGTAATCGGATTCGGAACACCGAAGTCAGACCAGCTATGCCCGCCCGGCCCGGAGACTGTAAACTCAAACCGCCGCGACGCAACTCCCTGCGTGGTGATGTGCGCCGTGGAGGGACCATCGATGGCAATCACAGCTGCAAGGCGTGAACCATAAGCATCGATGAGCGCGCGGATCCCGCGCAGATTCCCTTCCCCTTCTTCACCGACATCGCCTGCGAAGACGATCGTCGCGTCCGTTCGAAGGCTCGACTCGGCGTACGCGCGCGCAACTCCGACCAAAGCAGCAAGCCCCGCTCCATTATCCGAAATGCCGGGCGCCAGCAGCCGCTTACCCTCGCGCCGAACCTGCACATCGGTTCCTGCCGGAAATACCGTGTCGAGGTGAGCCGCCAGTAACACCACGCGGTCAGCCTGCATCCCGATTCGCTCGACGACCACGTCGCCTGCCTCGTCGATTCGCGCCTTGTAGCCCATATCCGCAAAAATCGACTGCAAGACTTCGGCGCGGCGCTTTTCGCCATATTCAGGTGCGGGAGTTTCAGTGAGCCGGATCTGCTGTTCGGTGACCCAAGCGTTGCTGCTGTCGATCCAGTTGAGCGCCCGAGCGCAGGCAGGATCCTGCGACAGGCGCACAATCGACGGATCAGTAGCACTGGCGGGGAATGTCGCCATAAAAACCAAGATACAGCAGATGCGCAGGAATTTCACAGCTTTTGCGAGCCTTATCGCCAATCGTCGAGGATATATACACCGGCACGATTGTAACCCGCGAACGAATCGCCCGTTTCCATCGCGACGCCCTGCATCGCGATCCGAAACCCAAGGTCTCTAAGAGTCCGAAAAGTCTCGCGTCGCGCCACATTTACGCCTGTCGTAAGCTTCGTCGCGCCGCGCGAGCTTGCATAATCCCTGCATGCCCTCGACAGCGCGGCAAGATTCTCGTCTGCGTGCGAATCCGGACGAGCCGCCGCAAATTTGATGTAGCAGATACCGCTTCCCGCTTCCGTGCCCGCGCCGCAGTGACAAACCGCAAACGCCACCGGCTTCGAACCTCGTGAAATCAAGAGGGTATCACCCAGGTTCTGCTGTTGCACCGCTTCGATTTCGCGAGACAAATCGAGCCCGGTGAAATTCGCCTCGCTCACCTCACGACAATCCGCAAGGAATCGCTGCTTCGCGCCGGGCCCAACCTCGGAAAATTTCGCCACGTCCGCGCGAACCTCATCCTGCCACCCCGCAAGTTCCCTGCCCATCAGAGCCACCAAATCGCGAGGCCAAAAGCCAAATTTCTGGTAGAGAGCCATATGTTTCGGACTATGCGCAAACGTAAACAGACCAAGATGCTTGCTGCCCCACGTCCGAAAAATCTCCATCGTCGAAACCAGCAGCTGCTGTGCGACGCGCCGGTCCCAATACGCCGGCTCGACAGTTAATGGCCCGAAAAAGCCAAAACTGCCCCAGTTTCCCGCAAAATTCGAGCCGATCAGTTTCTCGCCTTCGAAGGCGCCACGCGTGGCCGCAGGATCCACAAGCCAGCGCGTGCGAACGTAATCCGCGTCGCCTCCGAACCGCGACGGATCGGGCGCTCCAACAAAAGTGCCAAACGCAACTCGAAACACGCGATCGGCTTCCGGCAAATCGTGCTCCTTGAGCTGCCGTATTCCAATTTGCTCGGGCGTAAGGGACGTTGAGGTCATCGCATCCTCTCCATATTTGTGAATCGACTACTCGCTCCCTCTCTTGGAGTGCCGGCTTCGCACGGAAGTGGTCGCTAGCGAATCGGCAGGATCGGGATATTCGAGCGATACAAGATAAAGTCCTTCCGGTGATACCGTTGGGCCGGAAGCATTCCGGTCGCGCGCTTCAAGAATCCGCTGAATATCTGCAAGGGTGAACCTTCCCTTCCCGACCTCAATCAGGGTGCCCACCATTTTTCGCACCATGTAGCGCAAGAACGATCTCCCGCGAACCACATAAGCGATTTCGTCGCGCTCAGGTTCGCGCACGATCTCCGACGAAAAGATCACGCGCGTCATATCGCGGTCGTCGTCCTCAATTCCCGATGCCGCTGCGAACGAGGTGAAATCGTGTTCGCCCTCGAAAAGGCGCGCCGCGGCTGCCATTGCGTCTTCATCAAGTGGCCAGGGATAATGCAGCACTCGCAGATGGTCGAATGGCGAAAGCACCTTGCCACGAAAGATTCGATAACGATACGTCTTCGCCTGCGATTGCCAACGCGAGTGAAAATCGGGACCGACTTCTTCAGCGGCCACGATGCGGATCGCCGGCGGCAAAAGACCGTTCAGAGCGCGTTGAAACTCCGC
>DATEME010000752.1:0-12490 GCA_035275865.1 Candidatus Acidiferrales bacterium
GCTCAGCAAAGCGTTGAAGGAGGCCTCTGTTCGGGGAGCTATGCACGCCTATTTGGAAGTGCGTGCCTCAAACAGTCCGGCCATAGAATTTTATAAGCGCCATGATTTCAGTGTGTTAGACCGTCGAGTCCGATATTACGCATCTCCTATAGAGGACGCACTGATTCTCGCGCTACGCCTGAAGAAAATTTAGGAAGGTATGAGACAAGCTATTGGCGCGCGCCCGGAACTGTGATAGATGTTACAGGCATGTGACCTCTTCATTCCAACTAGGAGGGAACGCATGCCGCTCGCAAGCGATGAGATACGGCAGTCGTTGATTAATCAGGATGTAGAGTTTCGACGCCTCGCAGAAGAACACTCCCGCTGTGAATCCCAGTTAGAAAAAATCCTCAAGCAGCCTTACCTGTGTTCGGAAGATTTAATCGAAGAAATTGCGCTGAAGAAGCAAAAGCTGCGTCTGAAGGACCGAATGGAACTGATCGTGGCGCGCTATCAGCACAGTTTGCCTCACTGACGGCTCCATTTGCTCTGCCGTTTTATCGTACAATATCGGTGTAACCTGAGAAGGCTACTCTTCCCGGGAACCTGCCACATCCAGGTGAAAATTCACGCATGGTCAAAGAAGGCTACTTGTTTTCTGCGCCGTTCCTCGTTTTGGGCATTGTCGCCCTGATTGCGGGTTGGCATTGGACGGGCGGTATTCTCATTTTCTTAGGGCTTTTCGTCCTCTATTTCTTTCGTAACCCGCAAAGGACGATTCCAACCGCGCCTGGCCTCGTGGTTTCTCCCGCCGATGGCCGAGTGATGGAAATCGTGCAAGAACCGCTCGACAATACCGTCGGCTGGCGCGTTAGCATCTTTCTGGCTATATGGAACGTTCACGTGCAGCGTGCGCCCGTCTCGGGCCGCATCGCTGATGTCGTATATAGGCCCGGCCGCTTCTATGCAGCGATGCGCTCGGCTGCTTCCCGGGAAAATGAGCAGAACATCATTTACCTTCACGCGCCGGGGGGCCGAATTGTATTCAAACAAATCGCCGGAGCCATCGCGCGCCGCGTGATATGCTGGAAGAGCGAAGGCCAGGAAGTGGCTCGAGGCGAATTGATGGGGCTGATTCGCTTCGGTTCGCGCGTCGATGTATGGCTCCCGCTCGAAGCCCGCATAGCCGTCAAGCGCGGCGACAATGTGAAAGGCGGAGAAAGCATTCTGGCGGAATGGACTTCAACGGCTTAGGTCCGATCAGCTACGAGGGCGACGAAGAACGCCGCAAAAGGTTCCGCGGTGCCCGCCTTCGGCGCGGTGTCTATCTTCTTCCCACCTTTTTCACCGTAGCAAACATGATGTGCGGGTATTACGCGATACTCTCCGCGTTCGAAGGCAGAGCTTCGGATTTCGATAAGGCCGCCATCGCCATCGGCGTCGCATTTCTCTTTGATTCGCTCGACGGCCGCGTGGCGCGAGCCATGGGCACTCACAGCGATTTCGGCAAAGAACTCGACTCGCTGGCCGATATCGTCAGTTTCGGCATCGCTCCGGCCTTCCTCGCCTATGCATGGGGAATTAGGGCCGCGGCCAGCGTTAACGCGCCCGGCGGAATTCGGCTCGAACAAGCCGGCTGGGTAGTGGGCTTCTTTTATCTTGCCTGCTGCGGCTGGCGGCTTGCGCGCTTCAATATCCAGGGCATGTCGTCGACGGACAAGAGATACTTTGCAGGCATGCCCACTCCCCTTGCCGCGAGCGCACTTGCGTCGATTGTTCATTTTAGTGGCGGCAGCCCAATCGAGAACGTCGGGCCGGCCGTACTGTGGTTGCTGCTGATGGTTTTGCTTGGCGTGCTCATGACAAGCACGGTCCGGTATTACAGTTTCAAGGATGTTCAGTGGACCCGCCGCCAACCTTCATTGGCAATTCTCCTGCTCGCAGTCCTCGTCGGTCTGGTTGTCAACTTCTCGAAGCCGGTCTTGCTGATTTTGGCTTGCTCCTACGTCGCGCAAGGTTTCGTGCTTCATGTCTATCGCACCATGCGTCACCGGATGGCCTCACGCCACGCATAAGCGATGTCCGCCGCTTCTGACATTCGTCCTCGCGTCGCCATTGTGGGTGCCTCGTCTTTGCTCGGGAAGGAGCTGAAGCAAGTTTTAGAAGATCGCAATTTCCCTGCCAGCGACGTCATCCTTCTTGATGAAGGTGTCATGGCCGGTACGCTCACCGAAGCAGCCGGCGAACCGACATTCATTCGCTCGCTCGAAGAAGACAGTTTCGAGGGGGCGCAGTTCGTGTTTTTTGCCGGAGGCGCGTCAGAGGCCGCGCGTAACTGGCCTGCCGCTCTGAGGGCAGGTGCATCGGTGATTGATCTCACAGGCGCCGCCGGCTCCGACCCACAAGCGCAGCGACTGATTCCCGCACTTCATTCGGTATTGCCGCCGCCACCCGCGAAGGGTGCAAACGGCTCGCCTCGCGCGCGTGTCTATGTTTCTCCCGCCGTGCCTGTTTTGATTGCCTGCACGCTTTCCGCCGCGCTGCATAGCTTCTCTCCCGTGCGGATCGTGCTGGTGCTGATGGCGCCTGTCTCAGAACGCGATCAGCCTGGTATCGAAGAGCTCGAAAGTCAGACGGCCGGCCTTCTCTCGTTTCGCGAAATCTCCAAGACCGTTTTCGACGCCCAGGTAGCGTTTAACATGCTTTCGGCCTTTGGCAGCGAGAGCAAGCCGCGTTTGAGTGACGTTCGTGCCGCCGTTGAACGCGAAACGGCGGCATTTTTGGCGGGACGCACTGAGGTACCAGCGATTCAGCTTCTGCACGCGCCAGTCTTTTATGGCTACGCCTTTGCAGCTTATGCGGAATTTGGGTCGACTGTTGCCATTGGAGAACTTATATCCGCCCTCACGAAGCTGGGTGTCAAGATCGGGGCGGCGGACGATCCCTTGCCTTCAAACGTCGGCGTCGCAGGCGAAAACGAAATTCGTCTGGCTCCGATCGAAAACGACGCGAATGTGGCGAACGCCGTCTGGCTCTGGGGCGCCGCGGACAATCTGCGCGTCGCGTCAGTAAACGCGGTCCGCATCGCCGAGGACCTTCTTCGTGAGTCGTAGAGCTTTACTAGGGGCCGCCGATGCGGCGCTCTTGCCGCTGGTGTTTCTGCTTGTGGGCTGCGGGTATCACGTCGCTGGACGCATCACGGGCGCTCCCGCAGAGTGGCGTACGATCGCGATCCCCGCCTTCAAGAACGACACGACGCACGACCGCATCGAGCAGCGCTTCACCGAGGCCGTAATTCGTGAATTCATCGCGCGGACGAGATACCGGATCGCACAGGATCCTGCTTCGGCTGACGCCGTTTTGCACGGCGAGATCCTTTCGATCGATACGAACCCCGTGCTTTTCAATGCTACGACAGGCGAAGTCACTGCTATGCTTGTCACGATTCAAGTGAAAGTGGAGCTGGATGATAGCGTGTCGAAAAAGGCCGTCTATCAGAATAACGATATGACCTTTCGCGACGAGTATCAGATCTCTTCCGACCCCCAGAGCTTTTTCAACGAAGAAGATCCCGCGCTCGCAAGGATGTCCCGCGATTTCGCGTCGCGCTGCGTCTCCACAATTCTGGAGGGCTTGTAATGCCGCAAGGCCCAGACAAGTTTCTGGCGCAACTCGCGAAAGCGAAGCCCGTGCCCGCGATCGTTCTACAAGGTACGGATTCTTACCTCCTTGATATGTGCCGCAAAAGAATCGCCGATGCGTATGTTCCCGAGGGGCTACGCGACTGGGCGCTCACGCGAATGTCCGTGCGGGAATCTGGCTGGGAGGAGGTCATCGGCCGCGCGAAGATGCTGCCGATGCTGGCGCAGCAGCAAGTGATTTTTGTTGAGGACGTTTCTTCCATCGACCGGATGTCGGATAAAGGTCGCGAAGAAGTTGTGAAAATGCTCAGCGCTTATCTTGAAAAGCCGGCGGCGTTTACCGTGCTCGTCCTCGAAGCGAAGAATCTCGATGCGCGGCTGAAGTTTACAAAGCTACTCTCCGAAAAGGCGCTGATCGTCGAACTCGAAGTGAGCTCCGACGCGGCCGCGGCTTTGGCGGAGCAAATGGCGGCTGAATTGGGAACGAAGATCGAACGCGTGGCCGCCGCGTATCTCGCCGAAATCGTTAATTCCGAACCGGCGCGCATTCGTATGGAGATCGAAAAACTCGCGGCTTATGCGCAGGGGACAGCGGGCATTACGCTGAAAGACGTTCAGACGCTCGTGGTCGCTGAGCGCAGGAATAAAGTTTGGGATCTGACGGAAATGCTCGCGAGCGGCCGGCGCGAAAAGGCATTCGATTTATTGGAGAACCTTCTGCGGGAAGGCGAGCAGCCGCCCATGATTGTGGGAGCGCTGGCCGGCACATTCCGCAGGCTGATTGAAGCGAGAGACTTGCCCGTTACAACCAACAAATTTCAAGCCGCACAGCGTCTTCGCATGCCGCCTGACGCCGCCGAAGCCGCCATCCGCAACGCGCATCGCGTGCCGAAGAAGCGTTTGCTCGCTACGCTTTCGACGCTGGCCGATGCCGATAGCCAACTCAAATCCTCGAATCCCGATCCCCGCGCGCTGCTGGAATTTCTTCTCGTGCGGCTTTAGCTTCTGCTACAAATCCCGACGGCCTTCCATCGCCTTCAGCATCGTCACTTCATCGGCATATTCCAAATCGGACCCAACTGGAATACCCATCGCAATCCGTGTGACGCGCACTCCAAGCGGCTTGATCAATTTGGAGAGATAAACGGCCGTAGCTTCGCCCTCAGCCGTAGGATTCGTCGCGACGATAATTTCTTCTGCAGTGCCGCCTTTAAGTCGCTCAATCAAACTCTTGATGTGGAGTTGATCCGGGCCGATGCCTTGCAGGGGAGAAAGCGCGCCGCCGAGCACGTGATACATTCCGCTGAATTGCCGCGTCTTTTCGACGGCCTGAATATTCGTGGCCTCCTCGACCACGCAAATCAGCGACTTGTTCCGCGACGGGCTCGTGCAGAAGAAGCACGGATCGGTATCGGTAATGTTGTTGCAGACGGAGCACTCGCGAATTCGTTCCTTTGCCTCGCGAATCGCATCGGAGAGCGCGAGCGCCTGATCGCGATCGCTGCGCAGCAGAAAAAATGCGAGCCGCTGCGCCGTCTTCTGTCCGATGCCGGGCAGGCGTTTTAATTCGTCGATCAACCGCGTTACAGGCGGCGCATAGTCAGGCACGGTTTTTGTCCATTAGGCGAATCGATTTACGACGGAAGGAAGATTCTCGCAGATTTGCGGGAGAAAAGGGAACAGTGACGCGGCCTTACAAAAGGCCGTACACGCGCCTCAAAACAGGCCAGGAATTTTGAGTCCCATCATTCCCGGAACCGAGCCGGTCAGGTCCTTGACCTGGCGCGACAATTCCTCGTCCACGCGCCGCGCCGCTTCGTTCACGGCCGCGAGAATGAGGTCCTGCAGCATTTCCTGATCTTTGCTCTTGAAGACATCAGGCTCGATGTGGATTTCCGTCAGTTGCTTTTGTCCGTTCATTTTGACGGAAACCATTCCGCCGCCTGACGTAGCTTCGACGGAGATTTCGCCGATCTGTTTTTCAAGCCGTTCCTGCACTTGCCGGAACTGCGTGAGCATTTGCTGCAGAGCTTTTACTTCCATGGGTTATTCCTCGCCCGGGCGCCTGAAATTTGAAATCTGTCCACCGAACCGCTCAAGCATTGCCCTAACGACAGGATCTTCTTCGAATCGCGCCCGCAACTCCGCGCTGCGTCCCACTGCGGCCGATCCGGATTCGATTTTAACACAGACGCGCAGGGGCTGACCTACCACTTGGTTCAGGACTGTGCGCAATCGTTCCATTGGATCGCGAGCCTGCAACATATCCGCAAGAGCGCGATTTTCGGAGAGATAAACCAGGCGCAACTCGCCGCCCTCCAACTCCCATTTCGTCGCTTGCTCGACAAGCGACCACAAGAATCTTTGTCCTTGTAGAGCCGACTTGATTGCGTCGATCTGCGCGGCAGCCAGTCCGTCGCTCGAAGTTTCGGCAGCTCGCGCAACCATCCTTGGCGGCGCTGCAGGAATTGGTTGAGCCGGTGGCGGCGTCGCAGGTGACGCCGGGCGTGGTGCGGGAGTTTCAGGTGCGGCAAAAGATGAAGCCGCCATTTTTACGGCTGCTCCGGCGCCCGTTCCGGTAGCTCCGTCGGAAAAAGCCGATGCCGATGCAGACGCCGGAGGAGTTGGCGTTGCCGTGGGGGCAGCAGGCGAAGACGCCGCCGCTGTGCGCACAGGAATCGGCGTTGCGGAAGAAAATGGCGACGATGACGTCGATCCAGATGCCGCAGACGTCGCAGCCTTCCGCACCGGCACTTCTGGGCGCCTCGCTGACCCTCCGCCTTCGCCGCGAAGATCCGCGAGAACCTCTTCGAGGGGAGCTAGGCGCTGCGCATTGATCAGCCGCAAAAGGCCAAGCTCAAGATGCAACCGCGGATCCGGCTTTTGACGAACGTCATTCTCCGTCGCGAGCAATATCTGGAAAAATCGTGTTAGGTCTTCCTCGCCGAACTGTTCGGCGTGTTGCGCGAGTCGTGGGCGTTCGTCATCGCCCGCCGCGATCAGCTGTGAGTCCGCTCCGCAAACGCGGGCGACGAGCAAATTGCGCACGTGCCGAATGGCTTCGCGGCAGAAATGCTGAAGATTTTGTCCCTCGGCAAGGAGGCGATGTACGAGCCCAAGCGCGCGCTCGGCCGATTGCGTCGCAACGGCTTCGATCAGTTCGTCCAGCACGCTTTCAGCGACGACGCCCAGCAGTTCGCGCACCTGAGCGTCCGTGATCGTCTCGCCGCCATACGCGATCGCTTGTTCGAGTAGCGATAGCCCGTCGCGCAGACTTCCTTCGGCTGCACGCGCCAGCACCGCAACTGCGGCCGGCTCGATCGTCAATTTCTCGGCTTTTGCGACGCGGCCGAGTTCTTCTGAGATCTCCTGGAACGAAAGCAGCCGAAACTGAAAAAGCTGCGCCCGAGACTTGATCGTGTCGCCCAGATCCTCCGGCTGCGTGGTCGCGAGGATGAACACGACGCGCTCGGGAGGCTCTTCCAACGTTTTCAGCAGCGCGTTCGATGCTTCGTCGGTCAGCTGATGCGCTTCGTCGAGGATTACCACTTTATAGCGGCTGGCGGCGGGCGCGTAGCGCACCATCTCGCGGAGCTCGCGGATCTGATCAATGCCGCGATTTGAGGCGGCATCAATTTCGAGCACATCGAGCGACGTGCCCTCTGCGATCGCCCGGCATGAATCGCACGAATTGTCCGGCGTCGAAGTCGGGCCATTCGCGCAGTTCAGCGCCTTGGCCAGGATTCGCGCGGTCGTCGTCTTTCCCACGCCGCGCACGCCGGAAAAGATATACGCATGCGCAACGCGGTTCGATTGGATCGCATTCGTCAGCGTCCGCGTCACGTGCTCCTGTCCCACGATTTCCGCGAACGTCCGCGGGCGATATTTCCGCGCAATGACCTTGTAGCTGACTTTTTCGCTCATGATTTGCCGTGCTGATGCGCCGCAACGCTGCGATAAATGGAACTTCGGGATCTCCGCGGCACACGAAGCTGACCCGCTACCGTTGCTCCCTTCCGGGCCTGGCGGGGTTCACGGGGAATCGTTGCACAGAGCCCGAAGTTCCACCGGTCGTCAGTCGCGCATGGAAAAAATTCCCGCACAACTGCTTCGGCAGTCTAGCATAGCGAATCGGAGTGCGGAAGCGAACGCACGAGCTCCGATTGAATGCGATCTTAAGATTTATTTCAATGATGCGGCGCAAATGCATTTACGAAATCAACCGCATTTGGTGTGCCCAGGCCGGTCACATCGTCCCAGCCAGGGCTGGTGGAAAGCGATGAATCCGTGCCAAATGAAACGACAAACCAGGCGCCATCCGAACCTTCAACCAGCCCGCTCAAGAACGGCACGGAAGTCTCAGGCATCACTAATTGATATGGCCCCTCGAAAATTGCCTTCTCGCCGTCCGTGATGATTCCGGCCGCATCGAGCGGCGATCCCTCCGGAACGATGTCGCTGATCGCATTTGAAGGCAAGCTGTAAATTGACCGCGCCGCTTGCCCCAATGGATGGCCGGCTCTTTGATTCGTGATCGCCCAAAGCGACGAGAACATCGGACAAGAAAGGCTCGTGCCGCCGATCAGCCCGATATAGATGTTGCCTGCGTCGTCATTGAAGCAGCTTGATCCCGTGCAAAAAATTTCGATGCCCGTCTGGGGGTCCGCTAGATAGGAAATGTCCGGGACCAATCGATATTTACCCGGCAGTCCTCGCTGGAACGCTGGCTTGCGGAATACTCCACTTGCACCGCCCCCGGCGCCAAACACGAAGCCAAGCCCATCCTCCGGCGAGCTATCCGGCGGAACAAGAGGGTCGCTATATCCTTTGTTATCGGTCGGGTATGTGATCTCCGTGAAATTGTTTCCCCATCCGGTCTGAAATCCGAGCGTCTTGTTTTTATTAAGAAAGAGGCTCGTACCTCCTATCGCGGTCGCATAAGGGGAACTCGCCGGGTAGCTCACGTCCGTGTATCCCTCGATTGGCGACCAATCGCCGAAGTCACCCGTTGAAAAATTCACGGAGATTCCTTCAGCCGCCGCAAGCATTAGCGTTGCATCGAAGGGATCGTTGGAAGGCAGGCCTTCCTGGGATTCCGGCCCTCCGTAGCTATTTGAAATCACACTTCCCAAATGATGATCCACGGCATAAAGGACGGCCGCATTTAGATCATCGTCGTAATCGGACGCGGCTTCCACGAGTGCGATATTCGCGCCAGGAGCAACGGCGTGCGCCGATTCCACGTCAAGTGACGTCTCCGTCGCCCAGCCTTGGCAATTTGCCAGACTCGCGGCATCTGTTGGTACGCAAGCCGTTCCCAACGGGTACACACTTAAATTCATTGGCGCCAGCCCGTAAAAACTGGCGTACGTGGCCGCGTCCGTCTGAATCGTCGCTGAACCCCAGGCGTCCACAATCACCACAGTCTGCTTCGAACCGTCGAGTCCCGCTTTGTACAACGCGTTGAAGTTGTACGCCGTCTGTAGATCGCTCGGTTGATATCCGCAGGGGGCCAAGGTTCCCAGATTCGTGTTGCTGATCGGAGCGCCGTACGCGTTTCCCACGTACGTTGCCTTCGGGCTCCCGCCGTCCGTCGTGAACTTCTCCACGTCCACGCCTTGCAGGCAATAGGGTGAAAAGAAGGCGCCGTTTGGCGCCGCGGACATCCGAACCGCGGGTACCGGTTTGCCGGTGGCGGGATCGAGCGGCCGAACAGCATGAGCGTGCATTCGATAATCGGAAAGGCCGCCAATCCGAGAGACAAGCGGTCCGGCGAGCCCCTCCATCACAGGCGGTGCCGTATTGGCGCGATAGATCTTGCCGTTTACATTGAACTTATGAATTTCGACACCGAATGCGCGTTGGATTTCGGCGATGCTGCCCTTCGCTCGAACATATAAGTTTCGGTCGCCGACCGACTCAGCGTTCAATCCGTGAGCGGCGAGAAAATTCTCCACCGTAGCGGCATCGTCCGCCGTCGGAGCGAAATTCGCGTTTAACTGTTCGGGCGTCAACCACTTCTGGTAATTCGGAGAATTCGGGTCGTACTGCTCCTCCACCAGCTGGCTCAGCGACTCGCCGTTGCGCAATTGCAACCACAAATAGATAGTGATTTGCTTGGAGGCGTCCTCCGGACCAAGATCGCTCGCGCTCGACCCGAATCCCGTTCTGCTATTGGGAATCGTGTACTCCCTAGTGCTCTGAGCAGACACAGTTAAGGCGGCGCCCACGCTCAGCAGAAAAATAACCAGTGCGGTCGATGCAAGGCGTGCGGCTTTCATCACAGTGGCCTCCGTGGGTGAGCTTCTACGAACGATACTTTCTTGCCCAGGGAAAAATTTGTGGAAAGTGAGTCGTGAAATCCGGTTGGTGGAAACGGTTGGAACTGGCCTGGAGCGGCCTGTGCATGGGTTCCCGGAAACAGCGAGCACCGGCGATCGCGCGGCGAAACTGCGGCACCCCATGCGCGGCATCCCCTCAGGCAACAACGCACGAAAGTTTATTCCCGCCGAAGGAGCCGCGTCAACGGTACGGCGCACGCATGTCTGCGAAAAGCGGTGCAGCGAATTAGACACTTGACGCGGACGCTCGACGGAAATCGGCGCTACGCGTGTGCTAGTATGAAAGTTCATCGATAATTTTATTTGTGAAGTGTCCCCATGCGGCCTTTTTGCCGACCTAATTCGCCTTTGCGTTATTTCCTCCCCGTCTTGTTTTTGTGCGCGCTCACCTCGTTTGGCGTTTCTTCGCAAACGGGTTCTCCTATTCGAACCGGGGACTCTCCGGATGCACCCGGCGTTCCGGTCGAATGGCAGAAGCCGCTGCAAGAGCTATCATCGGAAATAGCGAAGCTTCTTCCTCCGGCCTCGAAGGTTGACTTGATTGTGAACAATATCTCCTCGCTGGCTCCAGGGGACGTCGCGCCCATCGAAAGCGCACTCAAAGCACGGCTTGCGAGCGCTGGAGTTCGTCTCGGTGCGGGAAATCCTGCCGATACGCCCTTGCAGGTCACGTTGTCAGAAGGTGTTGAGGGATGTGTCGCGGTGGCACAGGTAAAGAGTAATGGAACCGAGCAAGTCGCGATTGTGACGCTTCCTCACACGCTAAGAAATGCATCGCAAACGGGTGACGTTCTGCTGGATGCCAAGCTCATATGGCAGCAGGCCACGCAGATGTTGGATTTCGCATTGCCTGCGACCGCCGGCTTTTCTCAGAACGCCCTGGCGATTCTAGAACCGCGCCGGTTGGTGTTCTATTCGCGAGACCTCACGCCACAGTGGCAGGTTACGCGCACGGTCCAATCCGAATCCGCAGTCGCCACGCGCGATTGGCGAGGGCATATTGAGCTTTCACAATCGAGTTCGTCAGGCAATGCGAGATGGCCGGGCAATGAATGCAAAGGCGACTTCCTTCGGCCCGCTTCCGTAGCGTGCGTCCCATCGGATCATCGAGACGACGCGTGGATTTCAGGCGATTCCCGCGCGCCCTTCGTGCCTGTAAGCGGTGGCGATGCAGTGAGCATTACCTTGCAATGCCGCTTCCATCCCATTGCGCTCGCGACAGGTGGCGGCGATTGGACGCAACCGGATTTCATCCAGGCATACGAACTTCGCACTACAGGCGGTGACGCACCGGTACCGTCCGGCAGCCCCATCAATTTTAGCGGCCCGGTAATTGCGATTTGGCCCGGTAATGAGCCTGGCGTCGCGCGTGCGGTGATACGCAATCTGCAAACGGGGAATTATGAAGCCTACGTTGTCACGGCGACTTGCAGTCAGTAGCGCCGCCCTCGCGATTGTTGCGCTGGCGGCGCGGCCCGCGAGGCCGGCTCGCAGGCCGCATTATGGCGGCACGCTGAGGGTAGAAATCGGAGCGAGCGTCGCTTCGATCGATCCCGCGGCGCAATCTGCTTCGCGCGATGAGGCGGCTGCGAAGCGCCAGATCGAGTCGCTCATCTATGAAAATGGCAGTTCCGGCGGGTCGGCTGGCTCGGTTGCGGGCTCGGGCCCCTTCCGCATCTCGGAATGGGAGCCTGGGAAGCAGCTTACCCTGGTTGCGAATGATGATTATTCCGGCGGCCGTCCGTTTGTGGACGCAATTGAAATCGATATGGGGCGCAGCGTTCGTGATCGTTTGACGGACCTCGAAGTCGGTCGGACGGATTTTTCCGAGATTCCCGCCGAAGATGCGCGACAGGCAGCCGGTAGTGGCGTTCGCATTAGTGTGTCACAGCCGGACGATTTGATTGCAATGGTATTTCCCTCAGGGCACGCCGCCACAGCTGACGCAAAGCTTCGCCAAGCTGTTGCTTGTTCCCTTAACCGCGTTGCCATCGTCGATTTCATTTTGCAAAGGGAAGGACAGCCCGCGGGCGGGCTACTGCCGCAATGGTCGAGCGGGACTGCCTTCCCCTTCTCGACGGCCGCGGACCCATCTCGTGCGAAGGAACTTCGTTCGCAAATCGCAGGTTCGCCTTTGATTCGGTTGGGATATGATTCCGGCGATGCCTTGGAAGAAAGCATAGCGGATAGGATTTCTGTGGACGCGCGCGAGGCGGGCATTTCCGTTGCGGCGGCGCCGTTGCAGACGGGCGCGAGCGCAAATAGAAGCGATGCGCGGCTGGTACGAGTCAGCATGATTTCACCGCATCCCGCTGTGGCGCTTGCTGGGCTCTTGAGCGTCCTCAATCCGCTTGCCGGATTGGCTACGGCGCCACCAAACGACGCGACCTCCGCCGTGCAGGTTTACACGGCTCAGCGCTCGGCACTGGACGGATTTTGGATCGTTCCCGTCGTTTGGGTGCCGCGCGTCTATGGCTTGAGCGGTCGCGTGCGAGACTGGCAAACGCCGACGACAGGCGATAGCTG
>DATEME010000753.1:0-7996 GCA_035275865.1 Candidatus Acidiferrales bacterium
CCCGGCCGGGCTGCTCGGGTTAGGACTGACGGCGCTGTTGGCCAGCTTTATGTCCGGCATGGCGGGAAATGTGACGGCGTTCAATACGGTGTGGACCTATGACATTTATCACGCGTATTTGAATCGAAGAGCCAGCGACGAACACCTTTTATGGATGGGCCGATTCGCGACGGTTTTCGGCATCGCCATTTCGATTGCCGCGGCCTACATGGCGGCGCAATTCAATAACATCATGGATTTTCTGCAACTCGTGTTCGCATTCGTGAACGCTCCCCTGTTTGCGACGTTTTTGCTCGGTATGTTCTGGAAGCGAACGACGGGGCACGGAGCATTTACCGGCCTGCTGCTCGGCACCGGGGCGGCGGCCCTTCACCACGGGCTGACGTTGCCGATGGGAGACGCACCGGGAATCAAGGGCGGGTGGATCACCGTCTTGCATCAATATCCAAGCGACATGGCGCAGAATTTCTGGACGGCCATTTTTGCGTGGAGCTCCTGTTTCGTCATAACGATCTTGGTGAGTCTCATTACCGCGCCTTGCGAGGAGAGCGAGTTGAAGGGACTCGTCTATTCGCTTACGGAGCGAATTCGCGAGAGGGGCCGGTGGTACGAGCGGCCGGCGTTTCTTGGCGTGATTGTGATCGCGCTGCTGATCGCGCTAAACCTGATCTTCAAATAAAGACGGCTCGGGCGAGCTTGCGGGGAATTGGAGGAGAACGATGGGACTTGATATTCGAGTGCCGCTGGGTGCGATGTTTACGCTTTTGGGGCTGCTGTTGATCGGATTTGGACTCTTCGGCCCGAAGGCGATCTACGCACAGACGCTTGGCATCAACGTGAATTTGGATTGGGGGTTTGTGCTGCTTGCCTTCGGAATCCTTATGCTTTGGCTAGGATTGCGAGCCGTGTCAGAGGGTGAGGATCTGAGCAAGGGCGGCACTGAGGATCAGCCGCGGTTTGGACACTGAATTCTGCGGGATGCCGCCCCGCTGAAAACTTCCTGCTTTGCCTAGCGATTTTTCTTTTCCGGCCATCTATGAGAGAAAACTTAGTGTGATCGATTCGTGCTCCAAGTCCGTGTTAGCGGCGGCTGTCGCGATGGCTGCGCTGGTTTGCGGGTGCCATAGCGCCGCGTCGAAGTCCGCTGCCGCGAGCGGCGCCGGCACGCCGGCCATCCAAGACTCTGCAACGCAGATCACGGCGGAGGCTGCAAAGGCGCCGCCCGCTTCGCAGACCGGCGGTTTTGACGGCGGGCGCGCGTATGAGCAAGTCGCCAAACTCGTGAGTTTCGGGCCTCGGCCGCCCGGTTCGGACGCCATCCATCGCGCGAAGGATTACATTCATTCGCAACTTGCCGGATTCGGCTGCGCAGTTGACGAGGATTCATTCAACGCGCAGACCCCCGTCGGAAACGTGTCGATGAAGAATATCGTGGCGAAGATTCCGGGTACGGGGCAGGGAATCATCCTGCTCCTCACGCACTACGATACGCTGCGACTCGACAATTTTGTCGGCGCGGAGGACGGCGGCTCGTCGTCTGGACTGATGCTTGAGATGGCGCGCGATCTTTGCGCGGGAAAACCGCAGACAAATGCGGTGTGGATCGCGTTTCTTGATGGTGAAGAGGCGCAGCTGGTGCAGAACGGTGTGGCACAATGGAACGATGCGGACAGCGTTTACGGGAGCCGCGAACTGGCGGCGCGAATGGCCGTTTCGGGCGATCTCAAGCGCGTTCGCGCCGTGATCCTGGCGGATATGATCGGCCAATACGATCTGCGAATCGAGCGCGAGAGCAGTTCGACTCCGGCATTGACCGATTTGATTTGGAAGACGGCGGCGAGACTCGGCTACGGAAATATTTTTGTCTTGCAGAAGACCACCGTCGAAGACGATCACGGGCCGTTCTTGAAGCGCGGTGTTCCGGCCGTGGATATCATTGACCTTGACGGCTATCAGTATTGGCACACGCCGCAAGACACGCTCGACAAGGTGAGCGCGGCGAGCCTGGCGGCAGTCGGTTACGTGATCCTCACGACCGTGCAAGAATTGCAGAAGCCGGGCGCGCCAGACTTCGAGCGCGCGCCGAAGCCCTGAGGCAAGAGAACTTCATGGAAGAGCGTTTGCAGAAAATAATTGCGCGGGCGGGAATGGCTTCGCGTCGCCGGGCGGAAGAGCTGATGGCATCCGGCCTCGTCACCGTAAATGGCCGAACCGTGACGGAACTCGGTACGAAAGCCGACGTTTCACGCGACCATATCAAAGTGGCGGGCAAGTTGATTCGCAGCGAGCCGGAGCGCGTCTATCTGGCGTTAAACAAGCCGCCGGAGGTGGTCGCGACGCTCAGCGACCCGGAAGGGCGACGATCGTTGCGTGAATTGCTGCGTGGAGTGAAGGAGCGAGTCTTCCCGGCGGGCCGCATGGAATATCACGCGTCGGGCTTGATATTGCTCACGAACGACGGAGATCTGACGAATCGCATTTTGCGCACGCACGACTTGCGGCAGGTGTGGCATGTGAAACTGAAAGCGTTGCTCACGTTTGCGGAGATCGAAAACCTCACGCGCGTTACGGGGGCGCGCATTGCGCGGCTGAGAGGTAAGGATTCGCCGTGGTATGAGGTGACGCTTACCGAGCGGCACCGAGATGCATTGCGCGACAGGTTGATGCAAATGGGGAATCCGGTGGAAAAACTGCGCCGGATCGGGATAGGGAACATCGAATTGGGCGCCGTGCCACCGGGAGGGCATCGGGAGCTGACGCAGGCTGAAGTAACTGGGCTGAACCGCGTTCTTGAAGGCAAATTCGTGCCGCAGGCGAGCGCGGGGACAGCGCGGGCACGGCGAAGGCATTCGCGTAGCTTGCAAAAAAAGAAGAAATAGGCTGTTTCGTTTTGAGACACGCGCGCGAAACGGGAAGTTTTTCGAGCGATTTTTTCGGAAGTTTTTGAACATTTTGCGGTATGATTCGCGTCCCGGGGCAATCTCAGAGGCCCAAGTCAAAACTACATACTCCGCAGGCGGGATCACAGGCTAGGTGTGCGTTCAGAACGAAGGCACCGGGCCGGCGCGCGAGGCTATTGCGCGCAAAAATGGAGCAGTGAAAGGATAAGGATGAGCGCATCTCTTGAAGGTTCAGAGCCGAACGGACGTTCCGGGCAGAACGACCGGTCGGTAGACGCAGTTTCGGAAATCCTTCGGACGAGCCGCACGATAGCCGTCGTAGGACTTTCCGGCAAATCGCAGCGGCCGAGCCACGGAGTATCGCGGTACATGCAGTCGGCCGGTTATCGCATCATCCCGGTGAATCCCGCGGAGACGGAAGTGTTGGGCGAAAAAGCCTATGCGCGGCTGGAGGATATTCCTGAGCGCGTTGACATCGTGGACATTTTTCGGAAGTCAGAGGCCGTGCCGCAGATCGTGGATGCGGCAATTCGAATCGGTGCACGCGGCGTGTGGATGCAAGAGGGCGTGATTCATCCCGAGGCCGCAGAAAAGGCGCGGCGGGCGGGAATGTTCGTCATCATGAACACGTGCATCTTGAAAGAGCACATCAAGAGATTTCGACTGCCGCAGTAAGCAGAGGCGTGATTGGTGCGGCCGCGCTCAGCGGCTGTTCGCGCGCACTGTAGAGGGAGTGAGCAACGCGGCGGACGCTTTATCCAGGTAGAGCGTCGTTGCGGCGTGGTTCCGCAGAATCGAGGCGGGCGCCGTCGGTTTGATTTCGCCTTCAAGGCACTGCTTCACCGCTTCGGCTTTGCGCGCGTCCGGCACGACCGCGATGATTTCCTTCGCTTTCAGGATTTGCTGCACGGACATGGAAATTGCCTGCTGCGGTACCTCGGATATGTCCGCAAACCATCCCTCGCCAACCTGTTGACGGCGGCAGGCCTCGTCGAGATTGACAATCAGATAAGGCTGCTGCGTCTTAAAGTCCGCGGGCGGATCGTTGAATGCGAGATGTCCGTTTTCTCCGATGCCAACGAACGCGACGTCGATAGGCGCGGAAGCCAATTCCTTGCCGACGCGTTCGGTTACTTCCGCGGGATTTTTATCGCCATCGAGGAAGTGGTGGCGCGTGATTCCTGCCTTTGTGACGAAATTATCGAGCAGGTATTTGCGAAAACTGGCGTGATGGGTGGCGGGCAAGCCAATGTACTCGTCGAGATGAAACATTTCGACGAGCTGCCAATCGATTCCCTGGGATTTCGTCAGTGCGTCGAGAAAATCCAGTTGTGACGCTCCGGTTGCGGCGATGATGCGCGCGCGGCCGCGCTCAGCAATCGAGTTGCGCAATGCGCGCGAGGCGTGCGCCGCGGCGGCGTTGCTTATCGCGCGCTTATCTTCGAATATTTCCAGCTTCATCGGGATTTGCCTGCGCGGGCGCTACTGCTCAAGGGCGTAGACTTTCAGCACGCCGCGGCCCACGTTAATCACGCCGAGGGATTTGCCGTCCGGCGCGATGTGGAAATCATGGTAGATCAGGTCGTGCAGAATGGGCGAGAAGTTTCCGTCGTCGAGCCGAACCCAGACCAGATCGTTGGATTCTTTCGGCAGTCCGCGCTTGATCAGGATGCGGCGATTGTCGTGGTCAAATTCAAAGCGGCCCGGGCCGGTGCGGACGCGAATCGGCTTCGATGGGTTTGCGAGATTAATCGTCTCGATGGTATCGCCGTCGCTGAAAAAGCCGACCTCGTCACCTGTGGAAGAAACAGTGAGCGAGGTGGTGTCTTTAATTTTGTCGATGCGGGTTATTTCGGTGACGGTCTCGCCAAGCAGGCCGAGCTGGAATAGCGTGAGTTGGCCTGTGAGGCCTTCGCCGACGGCAAAAGCGCGGTTACGCGGCGCGTCCCAGCCGATTGCTTCGAAGCGCTTTTCATCGTAGAGCGTCGAGGATTTGCCGTTGTCGGGCGTGAGGCGCACGATCTGGCCTGAGCCGTTTTCGTAGACAAACGTCTTTCCGTCAGCCAGCCAGGCGCCAGAGAGCGCGCCCTGGATGAAACGCGCCTTCGATCCCGCCACGTTGACTTCATGGCCGTCATTATCGAGCAGGGCGATCACGTTCCCTCCGGCGGCTGACGCAACGGGAGCGCTGTTGTCGTCGTACGTGTTATCGATATCGTCGTCGT
This sequence comes from Candidatus Acidiferrales bacterium, assembly GCA_035275865.1. Lineage (GTDB taxonomy): Bacteria > Acidobacteriota > Terriglobia > Acidiferrales > UBA7541 > Palsa-295. Next base: position 5,126 of record DATEME010000753.1, read on the forward strand.
CCAACTGCCCGCGTTTCTTGCCCTTCACTTTCGGCTCCCACGGAAAAGTTTTGAAGAGCATGGCGAGGGAGAGGCGCTGGCCGTCCGGCGACCACGAGATCGACTGGATGATATAGGTGGCCGGCGGCGGCACGGGCATGAATTTGTCAGGATCGATGATTTCCTTGAACTTGCCGTTGGGAGACATCAGCCAGAGTTCGTCGCGCTCCAGCGTCATTTTTTCGAAGTGTTTCATGTGGGGGACGGAATAGGCGATCGTGTTATCGGGAGCGATTGCGAATTGCGAGCAGTCTGCGTCGGCGGTTCGTATCGGCGGCGCTTCTTGAGCGATGGCGCGAACGCCAAACAGGAGCGCCGCGGCGAGCGCAGCCACGGACACACTGCGCGCGCTGAGAATTTCGCGGCGCGCAACTCGAGAGAGGCGGGTCGTGCGGCTGCGCGTCATGCTTTGCGGTCTTTCTTCTGAATGCGGCGAATTTCTTCCATGCGCTGGCGAATGCGATTTTCGAACCCCTGATCGGTCGGTTGGTAATAGACGCGATCGGCCAGGCTTTCCGGCAAGCAGGTCATGTCCGTAACTTTTTCCTCAGCGTCGTGCGCGTATTGATATCCCTTGCCGTAGCCCAAATTCCCCATCAACCCGGTAACAGCATTTCTTAGATGCAGCGGGACCGGCTCCGCGATGGTTCGCTGCAAATCTTCCTGCACGGCGCCGAAGCCCGTATAAAGCGCGTTGGATTTCGGCGCGAGCGACAAATATACCGCAGCCTGCGCGAGGGCCAGATGGCCTTCGGGCGCGCCGAGAAATTCGAATGCGTCGCGGGCGGCAATGGTAACGGCCAAGGCGCCAGGTTCAGCGAGCCCGATGTCCTCGCTCGCCATGCGAACCATGCGGCGCGCGAGATAGAGCGGGTCCTCGCCGGATTCGATCATGCGCGCGAGCCAGTAAAGCGCCGCGTCGGGATCGGAGTTGCGCACGGATTTGTGCAGCGCCGAAATTAAATTGTAATGTTCCTCACCCGATTTGTCGTAGGGCAGAAGTTTTTTTTGTAGCACGTCTTCTAGGCGCGCTTCGGAAAGAACCTTGCGGCTCTCGGGTTCGGGCGATGTGCCCAGCACGAGCGCTTCGAGCGTATTGAGCGCGGCGCGAGCGTCGCCATTGGCGAGCACGGCGATGCGTTCGAGGATTTTGTCGCCGGCTTCGATGTTTTCCCTGCCGAGGCCCCGAACCGGATCGGCGAGAGCGCGGCGAAGGAGGCCTTCGATCTGCGCGGCAGAAAGCGCATGCAGCACGTAAACCTTCATGCGCGAGAGCAGGGGCGCGATCACTTCGAAGGAGGGATTTTCGGTGGTCGCGCCGATGAGCAAGATGTTTCCGGCTTCGACGTGCGGCAGGAAGGCGTCCTGCTGAGAGCGGCTGAAGCGATGGATTTCGTCTACGAAGACAATCGTGCGCCGGCCATGACCCCGCAGGCGCTCAGCCTGGGCCATTACTTCCTTAATTTCCTTGATGCCTGAGAGTACGGCGCTGAAAGGGATGAATTCCGAGCGCGTGCGCTTGGCGATGATTCCCGCAAGAGTCGTTTTGCCGCAGCCGGGAGGTCCCCAGAGGAGCAGCGAGCCGAGTTCGTCGCGCTCGATCTGCGTACGGAGCGGTTTTCCCGGCGCGAGCAAGTCTTCCTGGCCGAGGAATTCGTCAAGCGTCTGCGGGCGCATACGGTCCGCAAGCGGACGCCCGGCGAGCGACTCGGTGTCAGGCTCGATAGTGCGAAAAAGGCCCATAGGAATTGGATGCCAGCTGTTGCTGGAAGTGTAGCAAGGGCGGCCGAAATGGGATAGGGCGCAGGCTATCGCGGCTGGATTTCGTGGAGCAGGCCCGTGGTCACGTCGTAAACGAAGCCGCGTACAACAACCGTCTTAGGCACCCATGCGTGTGAGCGCAGCTTCTGGATCTGGTCGCGGACGTTCTGGTCGAGGTCCTGGAAACAGTAGAAATGCGCGGGAGCAATAGCGGCAGTGCCCGCACGGTCTTGGATACGAGCGCGCATGTCGTCCTCGCCAGTCTTCGTCAGGCCGCAATCGGTGTGATTTATCACCATAAATTCTTCGGTGCCGAGCAGATAATGTGAGACGAGCAGCGAGCGCAATGCATCGTCCGTGACGATGCCGCCCGCATTGCGGATGATGTGCGCATCGCCGGTCTTTAGTCCGAGGGTGCGGATGGAGAGCCGCGTATCCATGCAGGTCAGCACGGCAAGCTTGCGTTGAGGGCGCGGCGTCAGCTCCCTCAGTTCATGTGTTTGGGCATAAGTCCGGTTCGCTGTGAGAACTTCGTCGATTACGCTCATAATTTGTCGCACGTTATTGTAAGCGAAGCGGCGCGCGGATCAGGGAAGAGAATCACACAAACATTTTCGTGCGGGCGCGGGGCTATTGCGAGCGCAGCTTCGCCGCTTCGTAGAGAACGATGGACGCAGCGACGCCTGCGTTGAGCGACTCGACGCGATCGCTCATCGGAATCACGATGCGGGCATCGGCAGCGTGCTCCACCTCCGTGGGTAGGCCCGCGCCTTCGCTGCCGACGAATATCGCAGCGGGCCCGGCGAGGCATTCGCCGAGCAAACTTGCGTCAACCGAAACAGGTTGTTTGGTGCTGGAGGCTACGATCTTCGCGCCCGAAATGCGCAACTGTGCAAGCACGACCGGGACCGCGAGTCCGCGAAGCACGGGAAGCCGTAATGCCGAACCTGCGGAAGCGCGCAGCGCCTTGGGCGACCATGGATCGGCCGTTCCCTTGGTGGCGATCGCGCCCGTCGCGCCAAATTCCTCCGCCGAGCGGACGATCGTGCCGACGTTGCCCGGGTCCTGAAT
>DATEME010000754.1:0-4155 GCA_035275865.1 Candidatus Acidiferrales bacterium
AATGAGATCGCCGCCTCGGACGCTAAAAGTTTGAGGACGACGATCCGGTCGGGCGTAAAGACGTGCAGGGCCAAGTTGTTCTCGAGGTAAAGCACTCCAACCAGTCTGGCTTCCTTGAGCAATGGCAGGCAGAGTATCGAATGTGCGTGATGCCGACGAATATAATCGTCGGCAGAAAACTGGTCATCGCCTGCGGCATCGTGCAGAAGAAGGGTATCTTTCGTTCGCACGACGTAGTGGAGTATCGAGACTGGAAGATCCGTTGCCGTTACGCTCGCTTGCCGCGCACCGACTGCCACCGTCTTACTGCCGGTCGTGGCTTCCGCCACTATCCGATACTCTTCACCTTGTGCAAGGATTAGTAGACCTCGCTCAGCACCCGCGTGCTCAATTGCTGCACGCATGAGTGTGTCGATCAATTTTTCCAGAACGATCTCACCCGATATAGCTTGTGAGAGCTTTAGTACGGTCGCTAGGTCCAGGTTTCCGACGGATGTCAGGATCGTCCTCGTCGGATCGAACAGCGACTTTTCATGTTGGAGGCGCGGATATAGATTCTCGAGTTGCCGTACCTTGCCATCGGCTCCCCATTGCAGATAGCAGTCGCGGGCGTCCCGCAAATACGTGCGGGCAATCTTGTCAAAGTCACGTGCCGTATAGAAGCGCGCAGCGAGCTCGTTGGCGAGCGCCTCGTTATGCACAAAGCTGTTTGCGCGCGCGGAGCGAATGGCTTGCTCGTACAAGCGCATGGCATCGAGGTCGCGGCCTTCTATTCGCGCGATCTCTGCAGCGACGAGCGCGGCACGGTTTTCAAAGTTCTCTGGGCAGTTCTCTGCCCATATTTCCAGATGCTCGTAGTGAGCGGTCAGAGCATCGAAATGCTGCTGTCGTCGGTCAGCCGCTGCAGAATCATAGGATGCCGCATGGGCCAGCGCGCCATAAAATTGATACTCAGCGAATTCAAAAAAAAATGGCGATGTCCAGAGTAGCCGTTGTGCGTTCCCTGATGCTTGGATTGCTGAAGAGTAGTCTCCGGCTAAGACTCGAGCCTGCAGCTTTCTGATCCAATACCAGCACTCCGGTTGCGCCAAGCGCGGATTACTCGACAAATGGCGCTCGAACCGAAGTTCATCGAACTGTTCATCGTTGAACAAGCCGAACTTCGTCGTCAACCCACGGAGCGTCCGGATAAGCCGGAGCTGCACGGTGATGTGGTCAATGGCGTGGTGGGACCGCGTTTTCTCCGCAAACTCAAGGCCATTCTCGGCTTCACGTTGTACTTCAACAAGCGGATCTCCCGCCGCAAGAAGATTTGTATTTAGATTGTTGCAGCCATAGGCCGCATAGGGAAGATCGCCGCTCTTATTGGCAGCGTCGAAGGCGCGCCTCACCAAGTCACGGCCAGCCTTGACGTGCCTCGTCCAGGGCATGATGGCGTTTGCAAAGTACATATAGGTCCTGGCTCGGAAACGCTGCAAGCCGCGTCGTTCCACCAGTTCGTAGGCAAGCCGACCGAATTGAAGTCCGGCCTCGTAGTTGCCGAAACGCGGTCCGGCGATCATCCCGAGCATGACATAGGCGACGCACGAACCGTCGCTGTTGCCGTGCTCGAGGCTGAAATTGACTGCCTTGCAGATGGCCAGTGAAAGAAGGTTCGCATCCGTATACAATGCCGGCGGCGAAAGTTTGGTGAGAACATCCAGAGTCGCGAGCGAAGCTGGGTCGGTCATGAACGGCAACTCGACGAGCTCCTCGATCGCACGGCTCCCGAGCAGTGACCAGATCCGCTCGTATTCACGTCGCCCTTTCTCTTCCGTCGGATGGGGCGACCATTCGATGCCGGAATCTCGTAGGTAGTCGAGACAGACGGCGACTGCGGAATCGCTGCGTGCGAGAGTCGTATAGAGGTCCACACGCAAGCACGCGACTGTAGCTTGCTCAACAGGATCCGCAGCGTGAGAAGAAAGTGCGGTTAAGCGCTCCTCGGCGGCCACCAGCTCGCCAGTCAGGAACTCGCATTCGGCTCGGTGTAGTTCCAGGGCGAAGGTGAGCTCGCGCCGACTCTCCCAACAGTCGTCAGGCAACAATGCCGCCCCGGCGATAATATACGTGAGTGCCGCGTTGTAGGCGGTCGACTGCTTGGCGCGCTTGCCTGCGATCAGGTTCAGTTCGGCAACCTGCTCCCGTTCCGCGGCGGAGGTGATGAGGGCGGAGCCGCGGTTGAACTGGCCCACGATTTCGAAGATCATCTCCTCCCGCTTCTCTGGAGGAGTGCGCGCCACGAACAGCCTCCCGATTCGGAGATGCGTCTCGTCGCGCAAGTTTTCTGGAATCAAAACGTAGGCTGCCTCCTGGACCCGGTCGTGCAGAAATTTATAGGAACCTTCCGACCGTAAAACGAGCCCTGCTCCGACTGCGTCCCACAGCTCGCTGTGCATTTCATCTTCTGACTTCTCATAAACCATCCTGAGTCTTGCGAAGTCCACGCTGTTGCCGAGGCAGGCAAGCTGCTGCAATACTTTCTGAGTTTCGAGCGGCAGGCGGTTGAGCTTCCCGACCATGAGGTCGACCACGTTATCCGTGTAGCCCTTGGCGTAAATCCGTTGGAGATCCCAGGCCCATCGCGCTTCGCGTTGCTCGAAGTTGAGTAGGCCCTCTTCGGCAAGTGAGGACAGGAACTGAATGGCGAAAAATGGATTGCCCGCGGTCTTCTCGTGCAGCAGGCGCGCCAGCGAGGCGACGCGGTCCGGCCCGCAGCAAAGAGAATCCCCAATCAACTGTTCCAGGTCTTCACGGGTCAGCGGCGTGAGCGCGATTTCCTGCACTCTCCCGCCGCCTTTGCGGATCATTTCGATCTTGCGCATCAGCGGATGGCTGGAATCGACCTCGTTGCCTCGATATGCACCGATCAACATCAGGTGTCGCACATCCGGCTGAGCCAACAGGTCCTCGAGCAAATCGAGGGTTGCTGCATCGAGCCATTGCAGATCATCCAGGAAGAGGGCGAGCGGATGCTCCGGCCGTGCAAATACGCCGATAAATCGCCGGAAGACCAACTGGAACCGGCGCTGCGCGTCGAGTGCCGGAAGAACGGGGACGGGCGGCTGTTCTCCTATGATCAGCTTAAGTTCAGAAACCAAGTCGACAATAAGCAGGGCGTTCGGGCCGAGGGCCTCTTGAATGGCATCACGCCAGATGCGCAGCTCCGCTTCGCCCTTGCTCAGAAGCGGACGGACAAGACTCTGAAACGCTTGCGCTAGAGTCGCATAAGGGATGTTACGCTTGTATTGGTCGAACTTGCCCGAGGCAAAAAGGCCGCGCGCCGGAACGAGCACCTTGTGCAGCTCATTGACGACGGAGGATTTGCCGATACCAGAATAACCAGAGACAAGCATCAACTCCGGCCTGCCGCCCGCCGCGACGCGGTCGAAGGAAGCGAGCAGGGTGTCAATCTCTCGCGCACGCCCATACAACTTCTCGGGGATCAGCAGCCGACCGGGCGTGTCGTGTTCGCCCAGCGGGAAATCATCGACGCAGCACCGGGTTTCCCATTCCGCAACACAGCGTCGCAGATCACTCTCGACGCCGGCGGCGGTCTGATAGCGTTCCTCGGCCGCCTTGGCGAGCAGCTTCATAATGATCGCGGAAACCGGCGCTGGAACATTTCCTAGCCGCCCGCTTGGCGGCACCGGCTTTTTGGCGACATGGCAGTGAACCCACTCCATGGGATCGGAAGCCGTAAACGGAAGGGTGCCCGTCAACATTTGGTAGAGCGTGACCCCCAACGAGTAGAGATCACTACGGGAATCGATCGAGCGGTTCATCCGGCCGGTCTGTTCCGGCGCCATGTAAGCGAGAGTCCCTTCGAGAAACTCGGGCGGTTCGGGCGCCTGCCGCTCGCGCGGAAGACGTGACGCGATACCAAATCCCGTTAGCCAGACCTGGTCGGTCGCGGAATTAACCAGCACATTGGCCGGCTTGATGTCTTTGTGGATGAAACCACGTTCGTGTAACCGGCAAAGCGCAGCCGATAAGGCGACCGCGAGCCGCAGAAACGTTCGCATCTCCATGGGCCGGCCGATAAGTCGGTCAAGGGGCTCGCCCCCCGGGTCCTTAAGCACCAGTTTCGTTTGCCCACGCTTGCGCACGAGCTCC
>DATEME010000755.1:0-3668 GCA_035275865.1 Candidatus Acidiferrales bacterium
AAGCCCGTTGTAAAAGCGAATGGCACCGTGACGGCCGGCAACGCTTCCGGCGTCAATGACGGAGCCTGCGCGCTTCTACTCGCTTCGGAAGAAGCGGCAAAGGCCAACGGCCTGCATCCGCGCGCGCGAATCATTGCGTCAGCTGCTGCTGGCGTCGCGCCGCGAATCATGGGCATAGCGCCGATTCCGGCGACGCAAAAAGTTCTCGCTCTTGCAGGCCTACAACTTTCACAGATGGATGTGATCGAGTTGAACGAGGCGTTCGCCTCTCAATCGCTGGCTGTGCTGCGCGGCCTTGGCCTTCCGAATGATGCGGGGCACGTTAATCCAAATGGCGGAGCGATCGCGATAGGCCACCCGCTTGGCGCAAGCGGCGCCCGGCTCGTCACGACCGCGCTCTATCAGCTGCAACGCACCGGCGGACGCTACGCGCTTTGCACGATGTGCATCGGTGTTGGGCAAGGAATCGCCACGATTATTGAACGGGTTGCATAGGTATTGTCGTTGGCGAATGTCGGAGCCGTAACACCCTGTTGCAGTAAAGCAAGAGAGGTCCTTCGCGGAAAACGCTTAGGATGACGACAAGTTGTATTTGTTGCCGGTGCGAATGCCTACTGTACTCGTTGGGGAGTCGAATCGTGGCCGATGAGATTCTCAAAGATCGCGAGGACGTGTCGGCGGTAGCGGATCATCCGATCCAGCAACTCTCGCAATTGCGGTTCGTGCGCGACCTCTTTGTCCCATTTCGCCAGAACAGCCGCGGGCACTTCGATATCCTGTCGCAGCTTTTCGGGCGAATGGCCGCGCAGAAACAGCCCGTAAAAAAAGGCTGCCTCGCGCTGCGGGAACTGGAAATCCCGCAAGACATCTTCGATCGGGTTGGGCGCGGTCGCCATGGCGAAAATGCAGTTTACAGGTTTCGGGGCGGTCGTCAAGAGGCGACATGCGTAAGAGGGAACGATTAACGCTTAAGGCAAGGTCGGCACGATGCGGCTCTCCTAAGGCCAATAGAAACAGAGGGTTGCGAGGAGGGTAGTGCGGCGGTGGTGTGCCCCGCTCCGGCCGTTAGCCGGAGCGGTATTCACCAAAATTTCGTGCAAACAGCGGGTTTATTTTTTCGCGTTTGCGAAATTGTCCGCCACCTGCGCCCAGTTAATCGTGTTCCACCATGCCTCGATGTAGTCCGGGCGCTTGTTCTGGTACTTCAAATAATACGCGTGCTCCCAGACGTCGAGTCCAAAGAAAGCCTTGCCGCCGTCCATGATCGGATTGTCCTGGTTGGCGGTCGATTCGACGGTGAGCTTGCCGTTGCGGAATAGCAGCCACGCCCAGCCGGAGCCGAAGCGCGTCGTCGCGGCCTGACCAAATTTCGTTTTGAAGTCGGCGAAGCTTCCGAAGGCGCTTTTGATCGCGTCGCCGAGTTCGCCACCCGGCTCGCCGCCTCCGCCTTTCTTCATGATCTTCCAGAACATCGAATGATTCATGTGCCCGCCGCCATTATTGCGGACCGCCGTGCGAATGTTCTCCGGGACTTTGTTGATCTGCGCCAGCAATTGCTCGACGGAAAGATTTTGCAGATCGGCGTGTCCCTCGAGTGCTTTGTTCAGATTGTTCACGTAGGCGCCATGATGCTTGTCATGATGGATTTCCATGGTCTTGGCGTCGATATAGGGCTCGAGTGCGTCGAAAGAGTACGGAAGAGCGGGTAACGTGTGCACCATCTGGGGAGCGGCTCCTTGTCCAGAAGTTTGAGTCATAAGTCCACCTTTTGCTGAATCTTGCATCAGCCGAGCAATTATACGCGGTTCGATAGGTGTAGCGTAATCCCTCGAAGCGCTTACTCAGATTGCGCCCGTTTTCGAAACTGTGTTATATGGTCGCCGTGAACTGCCCTTACTGCGGAAAAGTCTTGAGGCGCTCCGATTTGTCGATGTGGGATTCGTTTGCGTGCCCACACTGCCACAAATGGCTGCGCATTCGCAGAAATTACGCCGCGAGGCTTGCGCGAATAGCTGGGATTTCTATCGTTGTCATAGCCGCGTTGTTTTGGATACTCCCTCACTTGAGAGCAGCGTATTCGGTCAATCACGTCACCATCGACGTGTCGGGAGTCGTCGTCATAGTAGCTGCCGTCGACGAGGCGATTGTGTGGCTTCTTCCAAAACAGATCGAAGCAGCCGGGCAGGGTGGACTGATCGTTTAGGCAAGAACTACCGCAGCGCCTGTCGCAAATCTTCGATCAAATCGTCCGCATCCTCCAATCCGATCGAAAGCCGCACGGTCCCCGGCTCAACGCCCGCTGCACGCAATTCTTCCGTGCTCATGCCAAAATGCGACGTATAAATTGGCAGGCTCACCAGTGACTCGACTCCGCCGAGGCTCGTGGCCAGCAGGAAGACGCGAATGCCGTCGCCAAAGCTTCGCGCACCGCGGAGTCCGTTTTTGATATCGAACGACATCATCGCGCCAAACGCGCCCATCTGCCTTTTCGCCAGTTTGTGGTCCGGGTGCGAGACGAGTCCCGGATAGCGCACGCGCGCAACTTTGGGATGGCGTTCAAGAAACTTCGCCACGGCCATCGCAGTCTTGCACTGCTTTTCGACGCGGACCTCCAGCGTCTTCAAACCACGAATCAGCAAAAAGGCTGCGCCGGGATCCATCGATCCGCCGAGGTAGATCACGTATTTGCGGACTTGCTTAATCAGCTCGGTACTTCCGATCACCGCGCCCGCAATGATGTCCGAATGGCCCGCCAGATATTTGCTCGCGCTATGTGCCACGAGGTTGAAGCCCATTTCGAGCGGTTTCTGCAGCACCGGCGTCGCAAAGGTATTGTCAATGATCGAAACCAGACCCCATTCGCGCGCGAAATCCGCGGCTTTCTTTAAATCGACGAGCCTCAGCGAAGGATTCGTCGGCGTCTCGATGTAGAGCACCTTCGTTCGCGGCGTGACCATTCGCTCGATTCCCGCCAAATCCGGTCCTATAAAGCGTACGCGGATTCCGAAACGCGGAAAAATATCGCGCAGCAGTCGGTAGCTGCCGCCGTAAATTTGCGCGGACGAGATCACTTCGTCTCCAGCTTGCAATTGCGAGAGCAGAGCCGACGAAATTGCCGAGCTTCCTGAAGAGGTCACGACCGATGCTTCGCCTCGTTCGAGGGCGGCTAGCTTCGCTTCGGCAACGGCCAGCGTGGGGTTACCGTAGCGCGTATAGATGTAGACCGAGCTTTTGCCCTCCGCCCAACGCCTCATCTCGTCCACTGTCGCGAACGTGAATCCGGATGTTCGCGCGATCGACACGCCCACCGGCCCGCTGACGCGAAATTTGTCCTCGCCGACGTGAATTGCCTGCGTCGAATTGCCCTGCCGCTTGCTGGAATTTTTCATGATGTCCAAAGCGTGCCGCAAGTCATCCGCAATTCGCAAGCGCCAATTTGTCGAATTCTGGACTTCTTGCACGCTTGACAGCGCGCGTGTTGCGAGGTTCCGTGTTTGCAATTTATTGGTGTCGTTTGCGTATTATAGGTGTCCCAAACGGAGACGCTTATGAATGTCAGTCCCGGCGCAGCCATCGGAATTGCGTGGGCAATCTTCCTGCTCTATTGGCTCATATCGAGCTTCACTGCGAAAAAGATTGTGAAGGGCGAGCGAGGCGCCGGAATCGCC
>DATEME010000756.1:0-3880 GCA_035275865.1 Candidatus Acidiferrales bacterium
GGGATTGGAGACGCCGTCCCAGACCGTTTCGCCGTCGCGTTGGAGATCGGCGAAGGAGTACGCGGAAGGTTCCGTTTTCAGAAGATAGAAAGGCATCGGGATTCTCCTCGATTCTGTGCAGCCATTCTAATAGAGAGCTCGATAGGCGCGAAAGGGCGCAGCAAGCCCGGGCCTGCCGGCGGGCAGGCATGCGCGACGACGGAGGGCGCGGAAACCGCGCAAGACCATGCCTTAGGCGCTAAACGCGGTTGTGGATGGGCGTCGTTATGTCGGAGCTGACCTCCGACCCCTAAGAATTACTTTTCAGCAGGCTTCGGGAGCAACGGACTTAGCGAATGACGGCTACAGCAACTGAATTGCGGCGCAAGCCGGCCAAAATAAAGATATACGTGACCACGGGCGAAGGGGTTGAAATCGCCTGGGCGGATGGACACGCCAGCCGCTACGATTTCCCCTATTTGCGCGACAACTGCCCTTGCGCCCTCTGCAACGACGAGCGCGAGAAAAAAGAGCAGGAAAAATCGAAGGGGCTGCCGGCGCTGCCGATGTTTAAAGAACGCGTGAAGGCGCGCGGCGCGAAGCCCGTCGGCAATTACGCGATCCAAATCGAATTTTCAGACAATCACGCCACCGGAATATACAGCTTCGAATACCTTCGCTCGATTTGCCCCTGCGCGGAATGCAAACAGGCGCGTGCATCGGCGTAACCGAGAGCCGCATCTCACATTTTCGCCGGCGGGAACCGTGCGCCGCGACATCGCTTTTTCATTTCGTGTAAGCGTAGAATAGCGCGTTCACTTCGCCGGAGATGACAGCTCATGACTGACGAACCCGAACGGAATAGCGAACCGGAACAGAACGAAGACGAGGAACAAGGCAGCGCGCGATCCGCAATCATTTTGGTTGCGATCATCATCATTGTGGCGATTTTCAGCACGTCGTATGGACTGCAAACGCTGCAATGGATCGCGGCTCATCAATGGGCGCGGCAGAATGCGTGGCTTTACGATACGCCGAAGCCCATTGCGTCGTCGAATGCGTCCGGCGCAACTGCCGCCACGCCGGCGCCTTCGGCGGGGTTAACTTCGGATGCCAAGGACAAGAAAGCCGGCGCGCAGCCCAAAAGCACGGAACTTGGCGAGTATGGCTATCAAATGAACGTGCCGTGGGCGAGCCAGATGAAAGAGAATCCTTCCGCTGGAGGCGCGGAGTTTCGTTTTGCGACCGGGCAAGTGGTGATATTCGGCGATCCCGACGCGCAACTCGATACGGTGCACATTTTGCGCGATACGCCCGGAGAGCAATACCTTCCTTACGCGCCTCTTTTCGCCAACGGCGCAATCCAGACAAACTACGATTTGTATCAGGCCGCTTACAGCGCTTCGCCGTCGCAGGTAACGCCATTTACGAATTACGCGACGGCGCAACGCGATCGCCTGCTGCTCCTGATGAAATTGTCTTTTGGATTCGACCTCGCTAAACCGATTTACTCGTTCGATTTCGGAAGGAACAGAGGGTTTCAATTCGGCGATCCGGCCTCCGGCCCGGTGGCGGTGCACGTGTTCGATCCGCACGATAAGCATTTGCGTTTCATTTTTACGGTCGCTTCAGGATCGGGAGGGCAGATCACACAGGCGGACATTAATCAGGCCGTTCAGTCGCTGTTACCTGTTGAGGCGACCTACGGCAAAGGCCAGTGAACTGAATCAAGCCGAAGCGGTTGCGCCTTCACCGCGAAGAACGCGTTCGTAATAGGCTTCGTACTTGGGGATGATGTCGTTTGAACAGTAATACCGGCGCGCGTTCTTGCGGGCCATTTGTCCCATGGCGCGGCCGCGATCCGGCAGATTGAGAATATCGAGCACGGCTTTTGCGGCGGCGGCGACGTCACGCGGCTCGACAAGGTATCCATCGACGCCGTGCGTGACGACTTCGGGCACGCCGCCCACTCTCGTCGCAACGACGGGAACCTCGCAGGCCATCGCCTCCAGGGCCGCCAAACCAAACGATTCCTCGTCGCTCAAGAGCAAGAGCACATCGGCCACGCCAAGTTTTTCGTGGATGCGGTCCTGCTTGCCAAGAAAGAATACGTCTTTCGTCAGGCGCTTTTTGCGGACGATGTATTCCGCGGCGCCACGGTCGGGGCCGTCGCCGATCATCACGAGCTTCGCCGGCATTTTTTCGCGGACTTGCGCGAACGTTTCGACAGTATCCGTGACGCGCTTTACCGGCCGGAAGTTCGATAGGTGCACGAGGATCGGCTCGCCGTTGGGCGCCCACGTCGAACGCAACTTTTCGCCATCGCGCTTATAGAGATCGCAATTCACGAAATTCGGAATCACTTCGATCGGCCGCTTGATCTCGAATTCGCGCAGTGTACGGTCGCGAAGGTAATTCGATATGGCGGTGACGCCGTCGCTCTTCTCGATGCTGAAGCGCGTGATCGGCAGATAGCTGCGGTCGTTGCCGACGAGCGTGATGTCTGTGCCGTGCAGCGTCGTAACGAACGGCAAACGACGCGGCGCGGCCATTTGACGGGCGAGCAGCGCGCTTACCGAATGCGGAATCGCATAGTGAACGTGGAGCAGGTCGAGTTGCGCGCTTTCCGCGACTTCGACCATTTTCGTCGCGAGAGCCAGCGTATACGGCGGATGGTCGAAAAGAGGATAGCTGGTGACTTCGACTTCATGAAAAAAGATGCGTTCGGAGAAATTCGTCAGGCGAATGGGGACCGAATAACTGATGAAATGAATTTCGTGTCCGCGCGCGGCAAGCTCAATGCCGAGCTCGGTCGCTACGACGCCTGAACCGCCATACGTCGGATAACATGTGATTCCGATCTTCATCGGCTCCCAACCGCCGCCACATTTGGCGCAAAACTCTTTGAAATGCAATCGCTAAGGCTCAGCCATTAGACGCGGCGGGGCCAATCAAGTTGCGCGGAAATGCACGAAAACCTGGGGCCGGTAAGCGCCAAAACCAAGAACACTCAGGGCTTAATCTCGACGAGGGTACCGACTGGAACCATTGGATAGATTTCTTCGATCTCATGATTCGTCACCGCAATACACCCATCAGTCCAATCAAACCGATGTTGCATCGCACCGACCCAGGCATAACCAGCTGGCAGGCCATGTATCTCTATATTCCCGCCTGGATTCACGCCAAGGCGGCTCGCATTTTCGCGATCGATCGCGTTTGGATAAGAAAGATGAAGGGCAAGGTGAAAACGGCTGTGCGGATTCTTCGAATCAACCCTATAACGCCCTTCGGGCGTCCTATGGTCGCCCTGACGTTGCTTGGCTCCCCTTGGTTGAGTTCCAAGAGCAATTTTATAGACTTTAAGAACTTCTTTGCCGTGCAGCAGAGTCATCGTGCGTGAGGACTTCACGATAAATATTCGATCGGCTGATACCGGGCCCGGCGCAGCGTCAGCGCGAACCCACATTGGGGGTGCACTCAGAAGCAGAAATGGAAAAAAGAGGAGCAAACGAGCGGCAATGAATGCGCGCGTGCGCATATCAGCCTTTGTTCATCGAACGCGCTCGGCGAGTGCTACTGGCCGTTATTGCCGCCGCGAGCGGATTCTTCGCCGTCCTTGTAGAGATACTTGATGCAATGTTTGTAGACCATCAAGTTCGGGCTGCCATAACGAGTTAGCTTGATGCAATCGCGGTCATACCACTCGACAATGCCGCGAAGGATTTCGCCGTCATTGAGAACGACAGCGACAGGCGTACGAGCCTGCATCTGCTTGACGTAGTAAAAATTCTCGGCGTGGGTTTGCTCAGGAGGAGCGGGCTTCTTGCGCGGCGGCGCTGCTTGAGGAGCCGGCTGAGGCCGCGGCGCCAGATTTTGCTCCTTCATTTCCGTAAGGTTC